>DAITPG010000193.1:0-5179 GCA_036833715.1 Eubacteriaceae bacterium
GCGAGCAGTTCCTTGGGCTCCAGATTGCCGATAAAATTAATTTCCGCTTCCTTCAGCAGCTGATGCGCTTCCTTATATAACGGCGTTCCCTTGATCTCTTCTGCGCCGATATTGACAAGAGCCACCCGGGGCGCTTCGATGCCCATAACCGCCTGCATGTAGGCGGTGCCCATTTTGGCGAACTGCACCAGATATTCGGGCTTGCACTCGGCATTAGCGCCGTTGTCGATTAAAAGCACGGGTTTTTTACCCGGCAGAAGCACACCCAGCGCCGGACGCTGAATGCCCTTGATGCGTCCCGTATAAAACAGTGAAGCCGCCAGCAGAGCGCCGGTGCTCCCTGCCGAAACCAGTACAGAAGAAGGATCCTGTTTTACCAGCGTGGCCGCCACGACCATGGAGGAGTTCTTCTTTTTTCTTACGGCCCCCGCAGGCTCCTCATCCATGGTTATGATCTCTTTTGCGTCAATGATCGTAATATGCTCGGCCGAAAGTTTTTCTTTTTGCATCATGTCTTTGATGACGGTTTCATCCCCCACCAAAGTCAATGGAACGCCGTATTCCTTTACCGCAAGGCAGGCGCCTTTGATGATTTCGAGCGGAGCGTTGTCGCCGCCCATTGCATCGATATAAATAGCCATGTTTACCTCCGTTTGCCGCCTATAAAAGAACAGGTTACCATATCGCAGCCGATATCGTAACCTATTGTTTTTTATTATTCAGCATCAACTGCTATAATGGTTTTGCCTTTGTAGGTACCGCATGCGGGGCACACTCTGTGCGGCTGTTTGATTTCTCCGCATTTCGGGCAGATGGATTGAGCCGGGGCTTCAAGTTTAAAATTGGCTCTTCTTTTATCTCTTCTGGATTTCGATTGTTTTCTCTTAGGTACTGCCATTTCTACACCTCCTAATCTTTCGCTTTTCCCGGCATTTGCCATTTGGAAAGCGAGGCAAATTGGGGATTGATATATTCATGTTTCGCACAGCCGCAATCCTTTAGATTGAGATTGGTACCGCATTGGGCGCAAAGGCCTTTGCAGTCGGGGCTGCACAGCATTTTTAACGGCATATCCAGTGTGATCTGCTCTTTGACGAGCACAGTTGTATCAAGCTCGGCGCCATACGTATCCGTAAGGTCTTCGGTCGTGAACTCATCTTCGATGAGCATGTCTTTCTTACTGTCGAATTCGCCTGCGCAGCGTGCGCAAAGCGCGGTTACTTTAAATTCGGCTGTAAGATTGATTTTTGTGATACCGCTTTCGTACCATACCTCACCTTGTATATTCAGGGGAGATTGCACGAGGTAGTCTTCATCGACCGCGAACCCTTCGCACACTTCATTGACGGCGATGTGCTTAAATTCGTTCTTTATCAGTTCGGCTATATTGATCTTCATCGTTCCCTGCCGTACCAAAATTACACTAACATGCCCCAATATTATATAGTTTAGTATAATATTTGTCAAGTGCTATTATAGCAATTGTGACATGTTAAGCAATTTCCCTTGATTCGAAAGGGAATGCAAGCATAATTCCTATAATATGCCGGCCATGCCTGATTCATCCTTTACCATAAGCGGAGCCGCCGCACAGCAGAACGAATGGGCAGGATGGTGCCCTAATAGATTCGATGTCGAATCGTGACAGAGCGCGGATAAAACAAACAACTGAAGCCCAGGAGGCTTCAGCTGATATTATTGATTTATAAGGTCGAAACCGGTTCCTTCACAAGGGATTTGGTGAGGCGCTGCGTATCGAGCGCAATCATCAGTTCTTCGTTGGTGGGGATGACCATGACTTTAACTTTGGATTCCGGCGTAGTGATAAAAATCTCTTCGCCGCGTTTTTTATTGGCCGTTTCATCCAGCTCGATGCCGAGATAAGCCAATTCTTTTAAAACCGCTTCTCTGCCTTCAGGCGAATTCTCGCCTACGCCCGCCGTAAACACGATGGCGTCTACGCCGTTCATCGCAGCGGCATAGGCTCCGATGGTGCAGCGCACTCTATAGTCAAAGGCGTTTAAAGCAAGCTGGGCTCTGTGGTGGCCTTTGGCTGCCGCGTCCTCAAGATCGCGGAAGTCGCTGGAGATGCCGGATATTCCGAGCACGCCGGACTGTTTGTTGAGCATGGTGTCGATGTCGTCAACGGACATGTTTTCCTTGTCAGCCAAAAACTTTACGACAGCGGGGTCGATCGTTCCGCTTCTTGTGCCCATGATCAGGCCGTCCAACGGGGTAAGGCCCATGGATGTTTCCACGCATTTGCCGTTTTTGACTGCCGCAACGCTCGATCCGTTGCCCAGATGGCAGGTGATCAGTTTAATTTGATCGGTGCCCATCATTTTAGCGGCTCTTTGGGATACATATTTGTGGCTGGTGCCGTGGAAGCCGTATTTTCTTACGTGATGTTTTTCATAATAAACGTACGGGATCGCGTAAACATAAGCTTCGGGAGGCATCGTTTGATGAAAAGCTGTATCGAAAACCGCTACCATGGGAATATTGGGGAGTGCTTCGGCGCAAGCGTTGATGCCGATGAGATTTGCGGGATTGTGAAGAGGGCCAAGGGGAATGAATTCTTCGATGGCTTTGATGACGTTTTCGTCAATGATGACGCTTTCGGAATATTTATATCCGCCGTGCAGCACCCTGTGTCCGACCGCGTCGATTTCGTCAAGGGATTTGATCGCTCCGTTAATCGGATCGATGAGCATTTTCAAGACCGCTGCGATCGCAGCCTTGTGAGTATCCATGGGGATCTCAAATTTTAATTTTTCTTTGCCGGTCAGTCTGTGTGTCAGCTGACTTCCTTGGATTCCGATTCGTTCGGCCAAACCGATGGCCATAACCTGCTCGCTATCCATGTCGATCAACTGGTACTTCAATGAAGAACTGCCGCAGTTTACAACAAGTATTTTCATTTGTAAATTTTCCTCCGAACATTCTGTACCTGCTATTATTGTATTCCTTTTTTTTTGATATTTAAAGCATTTCTTTCGTTTGCGGCGATGTAACCCTTTTCAGATTTTACCAAAATAACAGATTTTTTATGAATGTGGAAATTTTTTGAATCCATACAAAAAATCAATCGTTTTCAATGCAATTTTATAGCATTCAAAATTCATTTCAATTTTTATTTTTCACTGATACGCTTCTTTCTATTCGTTCAAATATTGAGCGGATACATTCAAACCAAGCCAAATGCTAAATAGGAACGGCCGGAAAAATAAAAAAATCGGCTTGTTCAATCAGCCGATGAGAAGCGAAGAAAGCGCGGTGCCCTTGAGGACCGAATTCTCCGAATATCTTTTTTCATATAAACAATCACCCAAAAGCACTGCCAGCTGTTTATCGATCTCATCCCAAAGGAGCTGAGATCTTAGCACCGTGGAGCCTTCAAATGCGATATAAGCGGTTTTTATGTCTACGGCGCGCAATAGAACAGGTGAGGCGATACTGAGCGCGGCAAGCTTTGCAGCGCGTTTTACGACACCCGCAGCAAGGTCTTGTATAAAAGCTTCCTGCTCGCTACGCGGAACCGATTTGATGCTGGCATCCACGTCTCCTGCGTCCTTAAAATGCACTATGGATTGATTTGCGCCAATAAGGCCTTCATCGGCTGCGGCTGCGCAGGCGATCGTGAGCAGCTCTCCCAGATACTTTCCTCCAATCTTTTTTTCAAAAAGGTGATCTTTGGGCAGTGAGGAACGCGCGTCAAGCATACGGTCAAAAACGCCGCCATCGTATTTCGAAAAACAGCCGGATTCAACATTGACGATATCATGCGTCCTGTCGGAGGGATACTCGTTCTTGATGATCTTCTCACAGCGTTCTTTATAACAGGTATTGGTGCCTGTGCCTATGATGATGCCCACCATGGCGTCGCAGGCGTCGAATAGGCTTGCGGGTGCCGTTCCCAGCAGAGAAGCTACTCCGTCGTTGACTGCGCTGATATCGTAACGGTTACCTGAAAGCATAAAAAAAGCATCGTTTAAATTTTGGCGCAGGCTTGCCCCTTGGATGGCTTCGATTTCGATTTCCTTGGCCATGCCGCCGATAAGCAGATCTTTATCGGGCGTTATTTCTCCCGGAAAAGCAAAGCTGATACCGAGCCGACCGGTTGGCTGTATGTACGGAAGGATCGTCTGCGCCAGAGACTCAAAAAATTCGCTTTTCGTCAGACTGCCCGATGTGCCGGCCATCGGATAAGTATCCATAATTTCGATCTGCGGAATTTCGGCATACCCGACCGCCACCTGCGCTACGCGAAGATGGGTGCCTCCCGCGTCTACGGCCGTCACCTTGCACGGTGCTACGGGTTTGTACAAGGCAGTGTAAGAGGAATACATGCCAAGTGAGCTTTCTCTTCCCGAAAGACCGGCTTCCATTTCGCAGTGGAATGCCGACAGCAGCGCGTAGCTGTCGACCTGATCCGCATGCATGCCGTATCTTTTTAAGAATTTTTCTGCCTTTTCTCTCATATGGATTTGTTCACGGCTCGCTATTCTATGAAAACGGCGCTGTACCAGTTTTGTTCATCGTTTTCATCTTTTAAGGTTGCAATCGGCAGATTGAATTTTCTGACCGTTTTAAATACGTCGATGCCGACGGAATGGAACGCGGGTCGTGCCTGCTTCGGAAAACGGCAGTCCTCCCCTTCGCATCCGGCGCATTCCTTGCAAAGGCCGCAGTCGCTTAATGAAAAAGCAAAATAATACCCGTCCAAAAATGCGCGGCGCTCTATTTCAAGCAAAATCTTCTGACTGCTGTATTTATCATGGCAATGGATGATGACGCCGTAGCTGTATTTTTCAAAAGTCTGTTTGTATTCCTTGATCGAAAGATTATTGTCTCTCGATGGACAGGTATTGCCTTTACCCCAATCTGAACAGCCGTACATGCATTTTAATATCGTCCGCGGGTCAAATTCGATATCCTCGATGTTGAAATCCACGCAGTCGGCGGCTCCCATTTCTTCGGCCAGCTGAATATATTTTTCTGTGATTTTCATGGTTTTCCTCATATTCTTAAAATATAAAATTAAATACAGGATTTATTATAAATTCTATCATACTTCATTTTGGGATGGATTTCAAGACACTTTCAACTTCAAAACCATTCGGTTTGATGAGATATCAATGTATATCGCGATAAGATCAGACTAATTTGTAAACGTATG
>DAITPG010000194.1:0-5162 GCA_036833715.1 Eubacteriaceae bacterium
GCCAGCTGCATCTATTTGCGCTTTGTTCATATTCATTTTGCGCATATCGGTTTTACCGGAAGGGTCCCCCACCATCGTCGTACCGCCGCCCAGCAGCGCGATGGGGCAATGACCGGCTCTCTGCATATGCGTCATCACCATGATCTGTATAAAATGGCCTACGTGCAGGCTGTCGGCTGTGGGATCAAAGCCGATGTAAAACTTGATCTTTTCTTTGCCAAGCAAATCCTTAATCTGCTCTTCGTGGGTACACTGTTCTATATAACCGCGCTCGCTTAAGATATCAAAAACGTTTTCCATATATTCTCCTTAGTACGCTCTTGCGAAGTAAGCCATTTTATCGGCATTCCCGCCGCAGCATACGCATTTGTCGCTGTGCAGATCCTTTTGTTCAAAAGGTATGCAGCGCAGCGTAGCACTCGTCACTTCCTTGATCTTATCTTCGCATTCACGGCTTCCGCACCACATCGCTTGGATGAAACCCGGATTTTTTGCAAGATTGTCTTTAAATTCTTCCATGTCATGCGCAACCGATGTTTTGCTTTCACGGTCTTTCAATGCGCTTTCAAACATGTTTTTTTGTATATCATCAAGAATGGAAGCCAGCTTTTGTTGGACATCTTCAAGGCCTACAACAATTTTTTCGGCGGTATCGCGTCGTACAAATACGCATTGCTTATTTTCTATGTCTTTGGGTCCCAGTTCTATGCGCACCGGTACCCCTTTCATTTCATACTGATTGAATTTCCAGCCCGGCGAATTGGTGTCGGAATCGTCAATCTCCATTCTAAATTGATCTTTGAGTGAATCATAAAGTGCGCGGGCGTTTTCAATAACGCCTTCCTTATGCTGCGCAATCGGAATGATGACCGCTTGCACCGGAGCGATTCTGGGCGGCAGCTTAAGGCCGCTGTCATCGCCGTGAACCATGATGATGCCGCCGATCAACCGGGTCGATACGCCCCAAGAGGTGGAAAAAGCGTACTGTTCGGTATTGTCTCGGCCAAGAAATTTGATCTCAAAGGCCTTCGCGAAGTTGTTGCCAAGATTATGGCTGGTACCGCTTTGCAGCCCCTGTCCGTCATGCATAAGCGCTTCGATGGTATAGGTCGCATGCGCTCCGGCGAATTTTTCTTTTTCGCTTTTTTGGCCGACGATCATCGGTATGGCTAAAAAATCCTCGCAGACCTTGCGGTAAATTTCGATCATCTGCATGGTTTCGGCCTGTGCTTCTTCAAAAGTCTCATGAAGAGTGTGACCTTCCTGCCACAAAAATTCGCTGGTCCGCAGAAACGGCCTGGTGGTTTTTTCCCATCGAACAACGCTGCACCATTGATTAAACAAGTACGGCAGGTCACGATAGGATGTAAGCCATTTAGCATACATGCTGCAAATGATGGTTTCGGAAGTCGGGCGTATGCATAAGCGTTCGCCAAGTTCTTCGCTTCCTCCGTGCGTAACCCATGCGACTTCGGGGGCAAATCCTTCCACATGCTCTTTTTCTTTATTTAAATAGCTTTCGGGAATCAGCAGCGGAAAATAGACGTTCTTATGCCCCGTTTTTTTAAACTCCTTGTCGAAAGCGCTTTGGATATGTTCCCACAGCGCGTATCCATAAGCGCGGATTACCATAAAGCCTTTTACGGGCGCGTAATCCACCATTTCGGTTTTTGTGATCACATCGGTATACCAACGCGAAAAATCCTCATCCATTGAGGTGATTGCTTCTACTTTGTCTTTCTTTACCATTTTGATCTCCTGTTCTTCATAATAAAAAGAGCCTTTCATAAGAACGAAAGACTCGTGGTACCATCTTAATTCGCAGCAAGGCTGCCTTAATTCAAATAACGGAATTACCCGTGCGGATTTGATCATCCGCAAACTCAAAGGCGGGTTGCCGCAAACCATGAGACCTTTCAGCAAACGGCCTCTCTCTGCTGTTTTTTTGCGGAATTTTCCTTATCATCGCTTTATGATTTTTAATTACAGTAATTCTACACAATCCATATGATATTGTCAACCATTTATTAGTAAGATATTCACAGAGACGAAAATGTTGCAATACTTGCTATTTTTCGTTGATGATTTTAGATAAATACATTTTAAGCAGCTTCATCATATTTTCAAATTGCTTTTGGTCTGAGGGATCGAGCCTTTTTTTTAATTCAAGCAAAATCTTTGCCTTTTCATCTTTTCCAATATCTTTATTTTCGATTCTTTTTAAGTATTCGTCGATCAAAGGCGCGTACCGGGTTTCCATTTCATTGATTTTATCGGTCAAATTATTATCTTCGATATCTTTTTTAATGCGGCTGATTAGTTTTTCATCCGCATTTGAACCGCATAGAAATTGAATAGTCTGTCGCATATCACGATCGTCCATAGCTTCTCCTTCCGAATTATTTATTTTATAGTATGCCGCTCGGACAAAAAAAAGTATGCTCAATTGGTTTTTTATCACCAAAGCATTTAGGAGAGCGTACTATACAGTGAATATCAGATGCAAATCTATTTCAGCAACTGATACTTATCAAACTTTGGAGGTAACACCATGAGCGATCTTTTTTGTGATTGCAGCTGCAACAGCTTGTTGATGTTTTTCCTTCTTCTCGTTGTGCTATTCGATTCAATGGGATTTTGGGAAGATGATCCGGGCACACTACTTTTCTTCTTCTTGCTGCTTATCATAATTGTTACTTTATAACATGAAGGGCGGTTAAACCCGCCCCCATATATAATGCGGCAAACAAAGGAAGAAGCGGTAAAGATAAATAACTGAGTAAAAATATACATAACATTTAATGCCGAAGATGGATATTTTGCAACAGTAAATTTTCTTTATTTGCTCACCGGCCCTGAAAAATAAATTCAGAAAAAATAAGGAGGACTACATGCTGACAAAATTAACCGGTTTATTCGGAAAAAGCGGATGCGACGATGACGACAACGGAATATGGATTTGGATAATTATCGGTGTTGTGGCATTGCTGCTGCTTTCCGGCGACAATGATGGATGCGGCGGCGGAATTTTTGACGGAGGCTTGTTTGATGGTTTATTCGAAGGCAGTGGAATAATCATCATTTTGCTACTGCTACTGTTATTTATCGACATTTGAAGAATACACCCAATTGGGTGTATTCTAAATTACGGAGGTGATTTATGAAATTGAGAAGTCTGCCCGTCAGCAATGAAAACATCGTTTTGCTCGGGGCTTTGGGCTTGATCGCCTTAAATACATTGCCCAAAATTGCCGTTCAGAACGAAGACGTATCTTCCGTATTCGAGTTATCCGAAGACGGTGAGCCCATCAGCGTAGCAAGAAAACCCCAAAATGATTACATACAAAAAGCAACAAAATTAATGACGATGAATGATTACGGGGTAATCAAAACCCTTTACAAACTGCAAAGCGTTTTGGATGATATCAACTTCTATTCAAGCTCTGCGGCGAATATCGCTGCAGAATCGAGCAGCGATCTGATGGATGTTTTATACAGCGTAGAACCTTACTTAGCTCAATCAAAAAGAAACAAATTTCAATCCATCACAAGCAATATCGATAAAACCAAAAGCACGATTGAGAAATTCGTAAAAATGAAGCAAAAGATCAACAATGCACCGGGAGGAAGCTCTCGATTTGACAGGATCAAGTCGTTGGTGAGCGAAATCCCTAATTTAACCGGGATTCCTCTGCTCGAAAACATGGCAAGCATCAAAAACATTGCATCTTTCTTGAAACCGCTGGCAGAAGCATCCAAAGGCAGCGCGCCACAGACCGAAGAAGAGGAATACAAACAAATCTACGATTTAGTCGATTTGATTGACAGCCAAAAAGATTGAAGGCGGTGCCTCACCGTCTTTTTTTGATATTTTATTAATTATCATTAAAATTATTTTATTAATAATTCAATATTTAAATTTTATGATATAATCTTATTAATTTGATTAAAGCGTTTATCAACCAGAGGTACAAGCATGAAATTTTTGATTATTAACGGACCCAATATCAATATGCTGGGAATACGGGAACCTAAAATTTACGGAAGTAGTTCTTTTGCGCAGCTGGAACAATTCATAAAAAAATCCTGCGAGGCAGAGCACATCGAGGCGGAATTATTTCAAAGCAACCACGAAGGCGCAATCGTTGATAAAATTCAGCAGGCTTTCGGAAATGCTGACGGGATCGTTATCAATCCGGCAGCCTACACCCATACCAGCATTGCGATATTGGATGCGTTAAAATCAGTTGCGCTCCCATGTGTTGAGGTTCATTTGTCGGATATATCGCAAAGAGAGGATTTCCGTAAAACCTCTTACCCAGGAATGGCTTGTATAAAAACCTTTTACGGCCTGGGCTTTGAAGGATATACATTAGCCGTAACTTATTTGAAAAAATACATCGAAAATGAAATTGGCATGGAAGAAGAAAATGGAACGCTGTAATTGTTGCCCACGCAAATGCAATATAGAAAGAAAAGATACTTTATATTCTGAAGGACAAGTCGGGATATGCCAGATGGGCAGATTGCCGGTGGTCGCAAGAGCCGCGATCCACCAATGGGAAGAACCCTGCATAAGCGGCACGAACGGTTCCGGAACCGTATTTTTTAGCGGATGTTCTTTAAAATGCTGCTATTGTCAGAATTATGAAATCAGCGTGGAAAATTTCGGCAAGGAAATCAGTATTCATCGGCTGCGCGAAATATACGAAGAGTTGATCTCTCAGGGAGTACATAACATTAATCTGGTGAATCCGTCACATTTTACGGAAGCGATCGGTGTTTCATTGTCTAAACCGCTTTCGGTTCCGGTCGTATACAATACGAGCGGATACGATGAGATCGATTCTTTGAGATCTCTTAAAAACAAGGTGCAGGTTTACCTGCCCGATCTCAAATATTCCGATAAAAAAACCGCTTCGCGATATTCGAAAGCAGCCAATTATTTTTCAGTCGCAACCAAAGCGATCAAGGAAATGTATGAACAGACCGGAGATTATGTACTTGATGAGAACGGCATACTGGTAAAGGGAGTTCTGATCCGTCACCTTGTGTTGCCGGACAATCTCGAGAACAGCTACGGTGTCATTGACTGGATTGCGGAAACATTTAAAGAAGGACAGGTTTTATTCAGCTTAATGGGCCAATATGTCCCGCACGGA
>DAITPG010000195.1:0-5148 GCA_036833715.1 Eubacteriaceae bacterium
CGCGGTGCGGGTCGCCCCACGGCCCGTAAGTTTTAAACCGGTGGCTTTGAAAACGATGCATCAGTATGCCGATCCTGAATAATTTCTCCGGTAGCTTGGCGCTTTTATCGTCCATTGATTTCTCACCTCTCTTTTAGTTTGTAATAAAACAATAAGGTACCTTTATGTATTATAAAGGTACCTTATTATATTGTCAATACTTTTTATATTATATTTCAGGAAGTTAATGCAATCAGAATCAAGCGGAGTATGTTATTCTCACAATTATTGTATTTATTAAAAATCAATTGCGCAAAATATTGCTCTTGACCAAAGCCGATTCATAAGTCGTTCGCTGCGCAGCCAAGCCGTATACCCTACGCGGAGTACATACTATATCGTACAGAATCTATAAGCATAGCAAGGAGCCTGATTAGGCTCCTTGCTTAATGGCAGATGCAATTATTCGGAAAGATGGATTTCCCCGCTGATCGCTGGGCGTTCGCCGAGCATCTGCTCGATGCGCGGCATCGAAATGCCGATGGTTTCGCGCAGCACATCCTCCACAGTTTCAACAGGGACAATGGTAAGCAGATCTTTGACATCCTGCGGCACATCCTTTAAGTCGGTCACATTATCCTTGGGGATGAGCACTTTCGTTATACCCGCCCTCTGCGCGCCGAGCAGCTTTTCCTTTAAACCGCCGATGGGCAGCACAGCTCCGCGCAGTGTGATCTCGCCCGTCATGGCAAGCTCCGGATCGACCTTGATGCCGGTCACAAGGGAAGCAAGCGCGGTAAACAGCGCGATACCGGCCGAGGGTCCGTCCTTGGGCACAGAGCCCGAAGGGACATGGATATGGATGTCTTTTTCCTTAAAGTTGACCGCGTTCATCGGCAAACGCGATTTTAAGAGACTCAGGGAGATACGTGCGGATTCCTTCATGACATCGCCCAGCTGTCCCGTTAGGGTGATCTGGCCGCTGCCGCTCATGTCGGTGGCTTCGATGAAGAGAATCTCGCCGCCGACGGGCGTCCATGCAAGCCCGGTCACTACACCGGGCGGATTATCCGCCTGCGCTTTATCGTGCCTTGAAACCTTTCTGCCCAAAATATCTTCGAGCTTGTCGGCGTCAACAGTATACGGCAGCGGCGCTTTGCCCGATACGATGGTTTCGGTGGCCGAACGGGCGATTGCCGCCAGCTGTTTTTTGAGTCCGCGCACGCCGGCTTCCATCGTAAATTCGGCGATCACCTTTTCAATTGCTTCATCCGTGATCACAAGCTGCTCGCTCGTCAGCCCGTGTTCTTCGAGGATTGCGGACAGCAGATGATTTTTTGCGATATGGAATTTTTCTTTGGAGGTGTAACTGGATATCTGAATGACTTCCATACGGTCAAGCAGCGGCGCGGGGATGGTATCCAGCGAATTGGCCGTGCCGATGAAAAACACATCGGAAAGATCGTAAGGCAAATCGAGATAGTGGTCCGTGAAGGTGTTGTTTTGTTCGGGATCCAGCACTTCCAGCAGCGCGCTGGCCGGGTCTCCGTTATAGCCGACCATCAGCTTGTCGATTTCATCCAGTACGATCACCGGGTTGGTTTCTCCCGCTTTTTTTATGTTCTGAATGATTCTGCCCGGCATGGAGCCGATATAGGTGCGTCGGTGGCCGCGGATTTCCGCTTCGTCGCGGATTCCGCCCAAGCTTAAGCGCACATATTTTCTGCCCAGCACTTCGGCTATGCTTTTGCCCAGGCTGGTTTTTCCGGTGCCCGGCGGGCCTACGAATAAGAGGATGGAGCCTTTTTTATCTTTCTTCAGCTGCATTACCGCTAGATGCTGCACGATCCTGTCCTTGACTTTTTCCAGTCCGTAGTGCTGCTCGTTTAAAATGCGTCGAGCTTCGTCAAGATCGATGTTTTTGGACTCGCCTTTTTTCCAGGGAAGCGCAACCAGCAGATCCAGATAATTGCGGATGCCGTTGTATTCGGGGCTGCTCGGACCCTGCGATTCCAGCTTCTCGAGCTCTTCCAGCGCGGCCTGCTTGATTTCATCCGGCATTTGCGCGGCCTCAATCTTGCTTAAATAATCATTTTCCTTTTTTGCGCCCTTGGGTTTTCCTTCATTGAGCTCTTCCTGAATGGCTTTCAGCTGTTCGCGCAGTACGCTTTCACGGTATTGTTTATTGGATTTCTCCGAAATGCGCTCCGCCATCTGTATCTGAAATTCCACCGCTTCGCGCTGCTTGATCAAATGATCCATAAAGCGGATGCTTCGTTCCTTCAGTGAACGCGTTTCCAGCAGCTCGTATTTTTCTTCGTTGGAAAGCGGCATAAACTGCGATAAGTAGACCATCAGGGAATTTAAATCCTTGAATTCGTCCAATACTTTGATATAGCGGTCGGAACCTCTGAATTTCTCGCTGAGCTCCACGGTGATCTTGCGCAGGTACCCCAGCATTTCTTCCTGATTTTTTTCGTTTAAGTCGATGATATCCGCAGCGGGTTCATATTCCGCAATAACGGAATCTTCATCGATGACGAGGCTTTTCACTTCGACGCGCTCATGCACTTTGACCTTAAACATGTAATCGTCTCTGTGGGTCTTTTCTATTTCTTCAACGCTAAACAGTACGCCGGTTTTATAAAAATCATCCGCGGTCGGCCTTGCCTGATCGTAGCCGTGCTTTAAGCAAAGCGCCACATGCACGTTTTTATTGTCTTCAAAAATCTCCAGCTCCTTCTCGCTGAGCCGGTTGACCCGAAGTATGGATTTAACGCCCGGAAGCAAAACCGTATCGGTGATGGGTATAACCAAGCCTTTTTTGTTGCTGACATATTGATCCGTCATAATCGTTCTCCTTCATATTAAATAAGTGAATGCTCGTTTATCATACTTTATATAGAAACGGGATTCGCATGCTCCTCCCGCAGTTGTTATACCAATAATGTATCCTGTATGATTTCGATCATTTCATAAAGCTGCTTTTTCTTTTCGTCTTCTGTCTTGCTCTTGTTGAGCGAGATGGCCTTGACGGGATAAAAAATGATGGCCATCAAGGTATCGTTTTGATAGTCCTTGATCATGCGGCTGTTTTTCATCCGCTGCATCAGATCATAAATATCGTGCAGCCTGTCGGTATGCGCGCAAGCGCCGATCAAAGAGGGACAGGCGGAAAACTGTTCCACAAAATTAAAGATCTCTTCGTGGTCTTTAATAAAGGTGTAATAGCTTATCACCATTTTCTCGATCAGCATCCGGGCGTTCATTTCCCTTTCCACCCGGGCAAGCACATAATCAAAAATCTCTTCGGAATACTCTCGGTAGATATCCTGCAGCATGTTTTCTTTGTTTTCATAATAGATATACACCGTTGCAGGCGATACTCCTGCAATTTTCGCTATCTTCGAAATCGACGCGCCATGGAATCCCTCCCGAAGGATCAGTTTAATGACCGCTTCTTTAATGCTCTTTTCTTTTTCATCATCTTTTCTTCTCATTTGGAAAAAACCTCTGATTAAGCTTTATAATAAACGATCATTCATTTAATGTCAATATTTTTAATGAATTTTTCATAGTAAGTTTATAGGGATTAACCCTCCGGCAAAACGGGCGTAGCTTCAATCGACAGAAAATCCCGCTTGATATCAAGCTCATTGAAGCCGATGCTTTCGATATTGTCTCTGATAAACCGCGCGATCTGTTCTTCGGTTATACATACCTCATCATGATTGATGCTTCCGATAAAATCGCAGATATATTTCGCTGCAAATGTGATGCCGCAGGTTTCATCGATGCAGGACTGAAGCAATATGATTCCGATTTTTGACAACGCCTGAAAATCGATACCCTTTTTGATCTCCGTATCCTTATACCGAAATATATTTTTAAGGATCGTATCCGAAAATTCGTATACCACATCCATAAAGGCTTCGCCCGCGTTGCTGCAATAATCCAGAAAGAAATGTGCAAATTTTTTGTCCCTGATATTCAAATAAAAATGCAGCGCCCAGTAAAAAATCAGCATGGATTCTGCGGGGTGCTGACGATTAAAATTCATAGAGATGTCGTACAGTCTCGAAAGATATCTGCGGATAACTTCCGCGCCCAAATCTTCCTTGTTTTTATAATGCCAGTATATGGCCACGTGGGTAACTGAGTTAGCGTCCGAGATGCTTCGCATGGTGGTTTTTTTATAGCCGTTTTCATAAAAAAGATCAATGGCATTTTTGAGAATATCTTGTTTTAAGTTGATTTCTTTTTTGTTCATGCATCCACCATACCTCGTTAAAAAGTATATCATAGCTTTTAAATTGCGACAAGCCTATAAATTTATACTTACCATGGTAAATTTGTACTTGACTTAAATTAATCAAATATGGTATATTGGATCTATGCTATCACATCCAATATCTATCCTATAGGAGGAAGAATTTATGAGTGATTCTTATCAAGAAAGGCTTAACCGCATCTATACGGCGCTCAATCATCAAGAGCCTGACATAGTGCCGTCGATTACCTGCTTCGGCACATTTGCCGTCGGCTACAGCGGCGGCACCGTCAAAGAAATGGAGAAGGACTGGCAGAAGGAAGTCGAATACTATCTGAAACCTCATGAAAATTTGTATTCGGATGCCACCTATACCGCCGGTTTGGCTTTCGACACGGCGTTTGCCGATGCCATCGGAAGCCCTGCACATTTCATTTCGGAAGACGGCCAGACCGTCCAGCACCACGAGCAGGTACCAATGAAAGCGGACGAATATGACGCGTTGATCGAAGATCCCGAAGGATTTATTTTTAACGTGCTGCTGCCGAGAACGGCAAAAAAACTCGCATTGCCCTATCCTCAAAACAAGCAGGCGATTTTGGAATTTTTGGCTCATCTGAATATTAAATTGCAGACATGGAATACGATCGTAGAACGGCTTAAAAACGAATATCAGCTTCCCGTTATGGCACCCGCCGTAAACGCCTATCCCGCGCTGGATTTAATTTTTGACTATTTAAGAAGTTTCTCGGGCGTATCCGCCGATATGAGAAGACAGCCTGAAAAATTGATCGCAGCTTGTGAAGCGGTGCAAAATTTTGTTTTAAAAATCATGGGTATAACCGATGATACGGTTTCCGTGCCCGGCGTACAGGAAGCCTCCCTCCTCTTTAACCCGG
>DAITPG010000196.1:0-5092 GCA_036833715.1 Eubacteriaceae bacterium
GTGACGGGTTCCGCCGTATATTTTTTAGGAAACATCAAAAGAATTTTCACCTTACTCATAAATGCCTCCTTTGCCCGCTTTCCCTTTTATCTTTAATGAATTGAGTTTATTTCCGATGGGAAAGGATTTAACCGGTTCCGTCAGAGTAAATTCGCCTTTTTGGATCTGCCCCTTTAAAATTTGCGCGATCTCTCTGGATTTTGAAAGGCTTGTCAAAGGAGAAGTGCGCACTTGTTTTCCTTCCAGCTCCACAAAGCCGCTTTTGAGCTGCGCATAGTTAACTTTCGCAAGCACGGGCGCTCCCGTATCCCGTTTTGAATAATCGGATATAGTAGTGTAAATATCCTTGTCCTCCACGCTGACATATCGCATCATCTCTTCATCCAAGATCGGTATAGGAATGCCGATTCCGACAAACATGCTGGTGCCGTATTTCTCGTAAACCGCAGGCTTAATGAATTCGCCCGACATTTCGCGCAAGTTGCCCGTGACAGCCAGCGTCGCCGCTCCGCCTACCGGCACTCCGTTTTCTTCTCTGGTTCCGCCGGTGTTAAACTGCGTGCCGTTCCAGCTGACATAACCCTGCGCGCCTGCAAGGAATATCTTGGTGCCCATGCCGATTGTTCTGAAATAGGGGTCGTTAAGCAACGGGCTCAGCTGCCCGGACGTGGAATAAGTGACGTTGCCCAAATTGGGCTGCAATATCCCCATATAAGTATATAATCTGCGGGAGGACGTATTAGTGGCCGCACCGTAGTTTTGATAGCAGTTGCGTGGATTATATAAATAAGCTTCATTGATATCGCTGAGTCCGATCATGGTTTTGATCTCTTTGCGCGGATAACAGTCAGTGCCGGCCGAATACGCGCGCAGCTCCACTTCCCTGCCTTCGATCAGATCGCAGATGACATGCGCGCCGCCGTATTCCGCCCCTTTATCATCGCTCGGCTGCGTTGCGCCGACATACGTATCAACCGCGGCCAACCCGCCATAACATTCGACATTATTTAAATAAATCTTTCCCATGCGGATCGGCGGCGAACTGTGTCCAAAATTCAGGAACGCGCCTGATGAGCACATTGGCCCAAAGGTAGCCGTAGTCACTACGTCGACATATTCGCTTGCTTTTTTGATTCCCTCCGATTTTACGATATCGATGATCTCTTCCGCATCGACGATCACCGCCTTGCCGGACGCGATCCTTTCGTTGATTTCCTGATAAGTTTTTGCCATAGTTCCTCCGTTGATCGTTGCTAATTAATCAGAAAAAAACATCTTTCATATGAAAGATGTTTAAGGTCAAATTCACTGCCAAAAGTCATCTCTCATTTCTTATGAAATGCAGGAATTGGCACCACGCATTTCTGCAGGTTGCCGGGCATCATCGGGCCGGTCCCTCCGCCTCTCTGGATAAACTTTTTAAAGTATAGTATAAAGCTGTGTTTTTGTAAATAGCTTTTGTTTTAATTAGAAAATATTTTTTCTTTAAACGCTTCAATAAGCGCTCTTTTTTCGCCGTCAAAATCGCCGCCCAGTTTATCGGAGGCTGAGAAAAACAATTTTTCCTTCACTTTTCCGTTGATATAAATCAGCAAATGCTTCAGATTTTCCATAAGTCCGGTGAACTGCTCGGGATAGGGATTGGCCCCCCCGATCGCCAGCACATAGACTTTCTTTTCCGGCAAGTCCATTTTGCCGTTGCAGTAAAACATCTGGCATCGGTCAAGTAGAGTTTTAAGAGCGGATGGAGCCGATGAAAAATAGATCGGCGTTACAAAGACGAGGATATCGCTCCTAATGAAATTTTGATAGATTTCCGTCATATCATCTTTGATCACACAGGTTCCCTTATGCTTTTCGCAATAGTAACAGCTGAGACAATGCCCCACCTTTTTGTCCATTGCGCGGTCGACGGTTATATGATAATCTTCTGGAAAATCGGACAATAAGATATCAAGCGCCTTATGGCAATATCCGTTTTTTCTGTGTGAACCTACAACAACATAAACTTCTTTCATAATTTCCCCTTTAAAACTTATAAGAGTTGATTGACGATTTTATTATTTGAAATTATTATAATTATAACATAACTTTGAGTTAATATGTTTTTAATTATCGATGTTTATGATATTTTTAAATTCAGTACATCTATTGGCAGGTATAAAAATGAACTTCAAATTTTATAAAATGAGCAGCAAACGCGTTTTGGCAGGGGTATGTGCGGGAATAGCCGATTCATCGGGAGTCGATCCCACGATCATACGGATCATTGCGGCTGTTATTTGTATCTATTTTCCATTTTTGATTTTGCTTTATTTGCTTCTGGCAATTATACTGCCCGAAAAATCCATCGCGGAAGCTTCCGATTATTCGGCGGATTATATGTCCGGAAATAGTACCTCTTCTCAGTGGACATATTCCGATCCGTATCAAACCAATACGGATACAGAAAGCTCAGGCGAAAATATAAACGATCCGTCAAGAAATAAAACTCAGTTCAGCCGCAGCACCGAAACTAACCCGCCGCATAGATCAAACCATGTTTCCAATATGATCATTGCCATCATCCTCATATGCGGAGGGGTCGGTTTGTTTATAACCAAGGTATTATTCAATTACTCAATTCAATTCAATGATTTCATCACCTTTATGATTTTTGGCGCGGGTCTGTTTTTAATGATTTCGGGCTTGCTTGAAGATAAGGCACATAAATCTTCCCGAACCACCAAAATAACAATTGGCGCCATCCTTACCGCAGTCAGCTTTTCATGGATATTGCAGATCTTCGGTTATGCCGTCATAACGATGAGCGAATTGATAGCAAGCGTTCGTTTTTTATGGCCTTTGTTTATTATCGCCGTCGGACTCAATATTCTTTTTCCCAACAAAAAAGCGACCCTGTCCATCTGGATCGGCATTATTGTGATTATTTTGCTGGCAACTGTTTATCGAAGTATGTTCGGTATGTTTAATTTCATGTATTATTGATAGATAACTTCTTAAAAAACAGCGGCGGATACTTTACGGTGCCTGCCGCTGTTTATTTTCTTTATTTTGATACATCAGATGATCTACATGATTTAAAAATTGCCATATATTGTATTTTTCAGGTTCATAAATCGCATGGCCGCAGCTGAAACTCAATTGATATTCTTTATCGGATGTCTCATTGTACTTGTGAAAATGATACTGCATCAAATTAATTCTGTCGACCATGCTGTTGCCTCCGCAATTCAGAGCAAGAATAACAAACTCGTCTCCGCCGAAACGCGCGATGATATCATTGCGCATTAAGCAGGTTTTAATGAGCCTTACTGATGTTTTAAGCGCGCAATCCCCTTCGAGATGCCCGTAGGTATCATTGATTTTTTTAAAACCGTCCAGATCCAAAAAAATAATTCCGAAAATCTGCTTCTTATCCTTGCCGATCATATGCTCAATATAATGTTCAAATGAAGCTTTGGTCCATGCGCCCGTCAAATCATCAAACTGCAGCATCCGCTGCTGCAAAAATATGTACACCACAACCAGCGAAAAGGCTGCGCTTCCCCACATGATCATAGTGCCGTGAAAAAAGACCTGTATAGCGCCGCCTAAAGAGGGAACCAGCGCAAACCATATCATCGGAAGATAATGCTCACGAAACAGATTTTGTTTATTTAGTATTATTTTGTAAAGGCTCATCAATAAATAGATATAGCAGACTAGCATCGGGACGGCAAATAAAGGCCCTCTTTGGTAAATATCCGATTCCAAGGAATATACCCATCCGGTGAAAGGGCTTGCCAACACAATAATCATGTTGATGATTAGCGGAAAGTATAGAATTTTATTATGGTTTCGTGATACGGTCGGCAGTATCCATAGTTTTATGAAGACATACCACAAATAGGCCGCAAACGGACCGATGATGAACATCACAGTATGCAATAAATGATTGACGGGAAGAAGTGCATGTATGTGGTAATGATCCAGCAAAACAGCGATCGCTTCTCCCAGCAGTTCAGCTATAACGATTAAAGCCATATAAAGAAATATTCTGTTAATGGATATCCCTTTATCCAGTCTTTTATCAGCTAAGTAATAGACACTTAATAAAAGGATAGCTGCACATAAGTTGATATCGATTTCTAAAAAAAGTTCCATTGATCAATGCTTTCATAAATTATATAAAGTTAATTGTAAGATGAAATGAATTCCAAATATTAACAATTTATAGAATAGCATATTTATTTTGTATAAACAAACAAAATCATTATGAGCTGATTAATTTTCAATTTATCCGTTCACAATAAATGGAGTATTTATGCTTTTATATTTTGTACCGCATAATTCGCCAACATTATTAATTAAATGATTTTGACTTTTAATTGGCAGTCGATTATGCTAAAATATTCAAGTTACAGCGTTAACAAATTAAAGATGAATTTTTACTGCAACCAAGCAGTATATATTTGATATTTTAACTCACAAATCGAATTGATTATCGGAGGATCGGCTCCAATGTTAAAAAAAATAAGAGAAGATAAAAAACAAGCTCTGTTGCTGCTGGCGTTTTTTATCATTTTGGCCATGTCTGCATTCCATACATTATTAACACCTGACGTATTGCAGGGATATGCTTTTATGGTCGCGCTTAATTTTACATTTTTGGCTTTATTTCTTTATTTGTTAAAGTCTTATTCTTTTGAAAGCACTCAAATGATCAAAGCCGATAAAAAATTTATTGCGCTTTGGATTATATTTTCAATTTTTATTTTGATATCCGAATTCTATAATCAAACCATAGCAGAGTCTTTTTATTTTTTACTGATCGTTCCATTCATCTATTTTTTATCTATCAATCTGTTTATTAAAAATATTAATATCATTCATATAATGAATGTGATCATAGGTCTGCCGGCATTTGTTTTTGTTTTGCTCATGTCATTGAAAAGCCACGTTTTTGCAACCAATGGCATTGCGCTGATGATTCTTACTTCAGCGGTTTCCTTTATTCTTTTGGAACGTCCGCTGATCGAAAAAAATCGCTTCGGCCTGTTCATACTCCATAACGTAATGTCGCTGTTATTTATGTATGCGTTGTTTGCCG
>DAITPG010000197.1:0-5081 GCA_036833715.1 Eubacteriaceae bacterium
ATGAACTCCGGTGAAGCCTTTGCTGCTGTTATAGGACCGCTGGTGGAAGTGCCGGTGATGATCGGCCTGGTAAACCTGGCGTTCTGGTTCAGGAAAGTGTATTTTTAACAGATACGGCTTCTGTTTTTTTTGCCCATGCAAATTCAAATCATCTCAAAATCAATTTCGTTCCTGCCGCCGCCCTGCGGCGCATTCAGCTTGGCGAGGTATTTACGAATACGAAACCTCTGACTGATTTAATAGTTGATATTAGATCAGTCAGGCTTTAATTAGAGCATAAGTAAAACAGAAGCCCCCACAGCTTCTGTTTTGTCTTTTCCTATGTAAAATGAAACGCTATATTTAAAAATCCAGTTCATCCCCGCCGTCGCTCTCGCCGCCCTGCGGCGCATTCAGCTTGGCGAGCTCGGCTTCCAGCATGGCCAGCGTCTGCTGCTTTTCGTTTTGATATGCCCGCTTCTCGTAATCGCCCTGCGCAAACGAAACGGCGCTGTCCATCAGCGAGGTGTAGGTAGCGATGAATTTGGCCTTGTTCTTGAGCTTGCGGCTCTTGTTTTTGAAGGCCTCCAGATTGGCGCGTGCAAAAAAGCGCGACGCGCTCACATATAAACGGCTGTTTTTGGGGTCCTCGTTTTTCGCCTCGCCGAAATATTTCAAAACGGCCTCGTACCCGCTTTTGCTTACCAAGCCCGAACGGTACCGCACCCCGTCGGCGCCCTGCTTGAAGTACAGCTCCGCCTGCTTTTCGGCATCGGCCAGCAGCGCGCGCGTTTTGGCGTCCTTCGGCTTTGCCCCTTCCGCGTCATCCGACGGCGGGTACATGGGCGCGTCAAAGGAAATGGGTTTTAAATTGGATACGGGGGATGCAAACCGGGGCTCTTCCGGCGGCAGCGGCGCTTTGGGTGAAGGCGGCTTTTCCGCCAGCAGCATGATCTTGTGCCCGCACCCCAGGCAAAGCGCAACATCCCTTTGATCGTTGAAAAATTCCAATTCTTCGCCGCAATTGGGGCAATGATCCGGCAAACCTGCCATAGCGACACCTCCGTTAATTTTATCGATGCCAGCGCACGGATGAATTCACTTACATGGTATGCGCGGAGGGTGGGTAATATGACCGGTTTTTGGTTTTGTTTTGGGAGGAGGTAGAAGTAGTTATTTTTGTTCATGTTTTTTGTTTCTAATCTTACCTATTCTGCGGTGTACCGCAATCGCGCGGCAATCGACTTCTTAAAGTGAATTAATTATTGATGACATAAGTATGTTCGTGATTTCTGACTTTTGTTCGTGTCAAAACTGCGGTCATGCCGCGTCGGCGGCAGGCGACTTCTTAAAGTGAATTAATTATTGATGACATAAGTATGTTTGTGATTTCGACTTTTGTTCGTGTCAAAGCCGCAGTTATGCCGTAAACGCACGGCAAGCGACTTCTTAAAGTTAATTAATTATTGATGAGATAAGTATGTTTGTGATTTCTGACTTTTGTTTGTGCCAAAACTGCGGTCATGCCGCGTCGGCGGCAAACGACCAACTTTTCTCGAAAAGTTGGTCAAAAGGTACTCGCTGATATGGCCTGCGCGAACGTTACCCAAAGCATTTTGACAGATGGATACTCGACTTGTAAACCGGGTTTCAAGGAAAAGGATTGAAAGAAAAATTAAACCCTAGTACAAGCTCGTATCCATCTATACCAAAATACTTTAGAACGTTCCGCCCGGCCCTGCTCGGCCTTATCAAGCTCGCGGCTCCGCACCCGCCGGTGATGGTCTAAAAGTGTATCTTTGATTTGCAGGATAGAATATATTCTTTGGTATAACAACGAACAATCTACGTTTATCAAGCGGTGGGGAGGCACCCCAAGCATCATAAGCACGAGTGTATGCGCCATATACATTCGACGAAGCGAAGCGTAAGAGTTCTATATGGCGCAACATGAGCGGAGTTTACGGAGCGAAGGAATTAATTTATACCAAAATCTTTTGGGTAACATCCGCGAGGGCTTATGTGCATGGAACCTTTTCGAGACAAGTTTTTACTTGCGAATAAACATTGCCAAACGCAATCTTCTTAACCGTGGCCTTCTTCTTTACATACTCTTTTCATCCTTTCGCTCGGCTTATCTTGACTTTGGGTTAGGGAAAGCTTACAATTAGCCTGTAACATAATCGTAACGAAAAGGAAAGCATGCATGAGAAAAAGGAACCGGGAACGGGAAACGCAAACCAAAATCTATATCGCCACGCTGTTGTTTTCGCTGGCTTTTATTTTTTTCGGCCATCAGATCGCGTCCAGCGGCCTGCAGCTCACCGAAAGCGCCGGCGGCTATTATATGAAAGCGAAGGTGACGCAGATCATCGACAAGGTACCCGTGGAGGACGTGTACGGCGATAACGACGGCTATACCATCACCTTCCGCGCCATGATCACCTCGGCGGAGAAAAAGGGGATCATCGTCACCGCCGCGCAGAATTACGACACGTTTGTGCGCACCGTCGGCAATGACGACGTAAAGGTGGGGGACAAGGTGCTGTTGTTCAACGCTGATTTAAAAAGCACGACCGACTGGATTTTTATGTCGTTTATCCGCAGCAATTATCTGATTTATTTCGGCGCATTCTTTTTGATCTTATTGCTGGTATTCGGCCAGCTCAAGGGGCTCAGCACCATCGTTTCGCTGGTTTTTACGGTGCTGGCCATCTTTTTGGTGCTGGTGCCGGCCATTCTCAACGGGCATAATATTTATGTGTGGTCCTATTTGATCTGCGTATTTATCGTGGTGATGTCGCTGATCTTTATCGGCGGCGCCAATTCCAAAACCTATGCCGCCATTCTCGGCTGCTTCGGCGGGATTTTGGTATCCGGCCTGCTGCTGTTGCTTTTGGACCAGTTTATCCATCTGACGGGCGTTGTCAGTGAGGAATCCATCTTTTTGTCCAACATCGGCACGGAGCCGCTCGATTTAAAGGCGGTCGTTTTCGGGGCGGTCACCATCGGGGCCATCGGGGCGATCATGGACACCGCGATGTCCATCGCGTCTTCGCTTTACGAGGTTTCGGAACAGTCGATGTCGCCGACCTTCGGCATGCTGTGGAAATCGGGCTTTGCAATCGGCAAGGACATGATGGGCACCATGACCAATACCCTGATATTGGCTTACATCGGCAGCTCCCTGGCGTTGGTGCTGCTTCTTGTTGCCTACAACACGCCGCCGATCTACCTGTTTAACCGGGAAATGATCGTGGTGGAAATATTGCAGGCGCTCATCGGAAGCTTCGGCCTGCTGTTTACCATTCCGTTTACCTCGCTGGTATGCGCCAAGCTGTACGCCAAGCATTAAGCTCTTTTTATAACCATGTGGACGAATTGCCCGGAGATTTCCCGGGCAATTCTTGCTTTATGTCCGACAAAAAAAGAGCCTTTTTAAGGCTCGGATGTGATATTTTTAATTGGAGGTCGGCGTCGTTTCGGGGGTTTCCGGCGTCGGATTGTCGACGGGCACAGGAGGCTGCACGCTGAACGCCTCGTCAAACGTGAATTTTTTGATTTTCCAGCCGCCGCGCTTCACCAGATTGACCTTGCCCTTGATGTTGACATCAAAGCTTTTTCCTTCCACATTGGTAACGGTGACCACCGCGTTGAATATGTAATCGTTTTTGATATATTTGGTCGCCTTATTTATATCCATATCGACCTTTGTGCAGAGCGTCGTCACATTGGCCTGCGATACGGTGGAGTCCACGACGGCGATCGTGTTGTTAAGACTCAATTTGTCGTACGCGCTTTCCGTGATATAATCGCCGTACGCGTCCAGATAGATCTGTTTGATCTGGGCATTGGTATCCCCGATGGGCGAGCCGTTTTCATCCAGCGGGGGATTGGCGATTAAGTTCTGCACGCTGGTGTAAAGATTATCAGCGGCGTTTTCAACAGTGTAATAAGTTTTGATAAAATTCATCGCGCGCATCTGGCTGACAAATCCGTCGATCAGCTTATACGCAAACAGACCGATCGGAATCATTAGGATGATCGCAACGGTAATAAATTTTTTTCTTGATTTCATAACGTACCCCCAAAGACGAACAGTAACAATCAATGGCAATTATACATGATTCTTACACATATTTCAACTTAATCAATTACCCTTGGTTGTTTTTCATCGAATTTTAATACTCTCCTAATCCCATTCAAATATCATAACGGTATATCTGTATGCGGCCTGCCCGTTCTTTAGAACAAGGACCCGCCTGTTTTGGATTTTAGTCTTTGATAGCCTAAGATCAAGTCGAATATTGTCAGGCGGAATAACGGATGATAGAGCGATGAATATAAAAATTTTTTAAATCCAATCATAAAAACGGCGCTTAACGGCGTCTAACGGATGAATCCGGATCACACAAAAGGAGCGGACCTATTTTGACCAACGAAGAATTTGCCCAAAAGATCACAGCCATACGAATGAAGCTGTATAAAACCGCCCTCCTATACCTCGGCAGCGAAGCCATGGCAGCCGACGCGCTGGACGAGGCGGTGTATAAAGCCTTGCGCGGACATAAAAAGCTCCGCCAACCCGAATTTTTTGATACCTGGATCACGCGCATTTTGATCAACGCCTGCCATGACGAACGCAAACGGCAAAAACGCCTGGCTCCGCAGGAGGAGCTGCCCGAAAACGCAGCGGAGCAGTTTGACGCGCTGCCGCTGAGGGATGCCGTGCGAAAGCTGCCGCAGGAGCTTAAGGAGATCGTGATCCTGCGCTATTTTGCCGGCTATACCCTGCGAGAAGCCTCGGAAGCGCTGGAGGTTCCGCAGGGCACCGCCGCCAGCAGGCAGCGAAAGGCTTTGGCGCTGCTGCGAATAGAACTGAGCGAGGAGGAAGCCCAATGAACCGAAACGAAGAATACCGCCGCGTACTGGAGGAGCTGGACGCTCCCGCGCCGGCGGTGGCCTATCGCCGCAACGCCCGGCGGCTGCGGCACGTGCTTCGCGATGATGTCGGCCTGCTTCAGCAGTCCATCGGGCGGCTTTCGCGCGAGTACGACCGGGAAAGCCCGTCTTCCCACCACTCCGCGATTGAGCGCGGGCCA
>DAITPG010000198.1:0-5074 GCA_036833715.1 Eubacteriaceae bacterium
TAAAAATCACAAAAATTTCGATGCCGCCGAGATAAGTTCCGACCGTACTGCCGATATTGGCCATGACCACCACCAAAAGCACGCGTGTAAGCCTGTTTTTCCATAAACCTTTAAAGGTGGAAAGGTCAGCGGAAAGCTGCTCGAAATCGCTGACTTTCGGTTTTCGGATCGTTGTTTCGGTTAAGCCTGCAAACCAGCCAGCAGCAAGCAGCGGATTTAAGGAAGTAATAGGAGCAGCCACAAAGGCCGTTAAAATCGATAAGGGATGACCGCCCGCAATCAAAGTGCCGAGCGCGGACAAGGTGCCGTTATAGATTACCCACTTCATAATTTGATTGAAGCCCAAGGAAGAGTCTATGGTAAAAGTAGCGAGAATCATGCCGACGATGGCTATTGGAATGACCCATCCCGCGGCTTTGACTACTACCGAAGACGGAGGAACGCTGTCAATTTCGGTGATATCGATATCCTGCTCGATATAGGATTTGATCCCCGGCGTATGCGCTGCACCCACAACGGCGACAATGACCTTTCCGGGTGCGTTTTTGATTCGCTGTGATAGGATGATATCCCGCTCATCAACCAGATATTTTTTGAGGGAGGGAAACGACTGACCGAGTTCGCTGAGCGCGGATTGAAGCATGTCCTGCGTTTTAAGCTGTTCGAGATCCTCCTCGGTGATTTCTTCGTCATCGACAAAACTGAACAAAACCGCATACAGCAGCTTCATTTTATCCCAAAAACGAAGCTTTCTCCATATACGAAGAAAAGTGGTCTTCAAGTTGCGGTCAACGGGAATGATCTTGGCTCCGACTTCCTCGGCAGACTGCATGGATGCGATCATTTCCTGCCCGGCGGAGATGCCGAATTTATCGGCAAGCCGCTTTTGATAGGCGGAAAGAATGATATTAACAAGAAGAAAAGCAGATTTTTTCTGCTTTATGACACTGATGATATCGGTTTCTTTCCACTTGTCTTCATTTTTTATGCTTTGCAGCCTGTCAGCGTCCAGTTCGATGCAGACGCTGTCAGGCCTAACCTGCTGTATTAGCTGCTTTGCTTCCTCGGCGCTTTCGGCCGACACATGAGCCGTTCCCAAAAGATAAGTGGTCTTTTCGCCGATAATGATGCTTGTGCTGTTTTCACTTGTCATGAAATGGTTCCTAACTGCAGCCCGTGGTTGTACCGCATTCCCTGCATACCTTGCAGGTGCCGTTTCTGTAAAGCTCCGTAGAGGAGCAGTTCGGGCAGACTTCGCCGTATATTTTTTCTTCCGTACTAAAATTATCTCTCTGAACCGGCTTTTTGTCAATAATATTCTCAATGGCAATTTTATCTTCACAGACAGGCTTAAAAACATCCGGTTTTATCTGGCAGCGGGAGAAATCCCCCAGCTCGATATCGATGATCTTGCTTAACAGATCGGCAATGGACGATGCGTTGCGGATATAGGGATGCCTGCTGACAAATCCGCTGGGTTCAAACTGCTGTCCGCGGAGCAGACGCGCGATCTCTTTGGCCGGCACATTGTACTGAAGCATATTGGATATTGCCTTGGACAAGGCCGCGAGAAGGCCCTTTACAACATTGCCTTCTTTATCGGTGGATACAAACAGCTCAGCCATTCCGCCGTCGGGATAAAAACCGATGGTCACATAAAGCTCCACATCGCCGATCTTGGCTGAATGGGTGCGGCTCATGCGCATGCCCGCGGGGCGCAGGCGCTCGGGAATGCTCTTGCGGCAGTTTTTGGCGAATTTAAGCAGGTCCGCATAGGAATATTGGCTAAGATCGCCTTCGGCGGGCAATTCCTCAACGCCGACGCTGAGCGGCTGCGCGGCTTTGCAGCCGTCGCGATAGATCGAAATGGCTTTTACGCCCGTTTCATAAGACAGCTTGTACATGTTGGAGATATCTTCCACAGTTGCCGTAGAAGGCATATTGACGGTTTTTGAAACCGAACCGCTGATCATCGGAGTAATCGCCGCAACCATAAGCACATGTCCCTGCGGAGATATTTCATTGGCTGTGGCAAAAATACTGCGATGTTCATTTTTGATAAGCGGAGAATCTACGAGTGAATAATGAATAAAATATCCGTTATCGTCTTTTTCAAGCAGATATTCGCTGACCGCTTTGATCTGTTCCTCAGTATAATTTAAATTGGCAAGAGACTGCTCGATGATGGGGTTGATGATTTCCATTGTGCCGCCGCCTGCGAGCTTTTTATAAACGACATGCGAATAAAAAGGCTCCACGGATGTGGCTCCGCAGTCCATGGCAAAAGAGATGGTGCCCGTCGGCGCGATCACGCTGACCTGCGCGTTGCGCACGCCGTATTGCTCGGCAGAAACAAGCGCGTTCATCCAAATTTTTTGACAGTGATCTGCCAATTCTTCCATACCCATGTATTTCAGCAGAGTTTCATTGATCATAAAGGGCTTATAGGTCAAATCCTCAAAAGCATCGCTGAGGGCGTGCGCGCATCTGGCATGATTGCGAAGCACTTTGTTAAGCGGTTCTTTATTGGCATCATAGGCTTCAAACGCGCCGGTTTCCTTAGCCATCAACGATGATATATAATACGAATAGCCGGTCATCAGCGAGCTGAGCACCGCAGCCATGTTGCGCGCCTCCTCGGTATCATAACCGTAGCCCGTTACCATGAGCAGGGAAGCCAAATTTGCAAGGCCGAGTCCAGTTGTGCGGAACAGATGCGTTTTTCTGGCGATATCCTTGGTGGGAAACTGTCCCATATGCACCGAAGCTTCCAGCACCAGCTGGGTCATGCCTACGACATGCAGATAATCATTGAGTTTGAATGTTTTAGTATCGGTATCATAAAAATTAAATACATTGATGGATGCCAGATTGCAGGAGGTATCTTCCAAAAAAGCGTATTCGCTGCAGGGGTTTGTCCCGTTGATGCGGTTATGCTTTGCACCCAGTTGTCCGTCTTCTCCCGCGGGGCAGGTGTGCCAGCCGTTGTACAGATCATCAAACTGCAGCGCAGGGTCCGCGCAGTCCCAAGCGGATTTCGTAATCAGCTCCCACAAGTGTTTTACGGAAACCTCTTTATTGACGGTGCTGTCGCGTCTGCCTGTAAGCTGTATGGTCGCATCGGGGTCTTTATCTAAATTTAAAACCTTTTGCATAAATTCATAGGTTACGCGAACGGAGTTATTGCCGTTCTGTCCGCTGACGGTACTGTACGCTTCGCCGTCCATATCGGTTCCATATCCCATTTTGGCCAGCGCCCGCACCTTATCCTCTTCGCGCGATTTCCAGGTGATGAAGCTTTCAATTTCAGGATGGTCGATATCGAGGATCACCATTTTAGCCGCGCGCCTTGTGGTGCCGCCGGATTTAATGGCGCCTGCGTTTCGGTCAAGCCCTTTTAAAAAGCTCATTACGCCGGAAGAAACGCCTCCGCTCGACAGCTTTTCATTGACGGCTCTGAGCGATGAAAAATTGGTTCCGACACCCGAACCGCCTTTGAACAGCTTGGTTTCGGTCACATACTGTTCGCTGATGGAATGGCTGCCGATGAGCGTGTCTTCAATGGACAAAATAAAACATGCGGAAGCCTGTGTGCGGGAATAACGGTCATTGCTTTTAACGACTTTCCTTTTTTCGAGGTCGTAATAAAATAATTCGTCGTCGTCACCGGAAATCGCATAATTGCGCTTGATGCCGGTATTGAACCATTGCGGAGAGTTGGGTGCCCACATTTGAGATAAAAGAGCGTATACCATTTCGTCATAAAAAATCTGCCATTGATTGCGATCTTTGAGTATTCCTTCGTCAAGCAGCGCGTCAGCCCAAAAACCGATCATTCGGTCAGCAAGCTGCCTCATGCTGGTTTCATGTCCTTCGGGCGTATTGACTCCGGCCTTTCTGAAATACTTCGAAGCTATGATATTGCATGCGTTCTTAGAATAATTTACGGGAAATTCAAGACTTTTCATGTCGACGATGGCTTCCCCGGTGGCCTTGTCAATAATTTTGGCATCCGTAAGCTTGTACTCGAATAGGTCGTAAACGGTTTTTTCGGGCGATTTTTCAAGCTCTTTGGTAAAATTTCTTGTGACTAATTCGGTAATACTTTTGATCATACCCACCTCTATATATTGTATGGTTTGACAAAACAGTGTCTTTATATAGTATATCAATAAGCTTTTAAGAAAGCAAGCGCAATGTAAATTCAATATTATCGGGTGCCGGAAGAAGCAATCGATTGCATGCTATCTGCCAATAAATGCGGATGGATCGAAAAATTTTCTTTTGGCAAAGCTATGTACTAATCATATTATATGCTATAATGAATAAAATTTGTAATTTTAAAAGTTACATTTTAGCGCCAGAACCCGAAAGCACGTTGCAGATTATCGGGTTGACGAGGAATAGGGTCATCGAAGTTTTCGGCGGATGCCCTACGGTTACGGCAAAAAACCGAAAGATATTTTTAAATTCCGTGAGTGATCGCGGCAACAAAGAAAATATCGTTTGCACACAATTTAAGCGCGTACCTGTTCTTTAAAGAAGAAGAACATATTTTTCTTGCGCGAAAAAATAGGAGTACAATTATGTGCGGTATTGTCGGCTATATCGGCAACAAACAGGCCTGTGAGGTTTTGATCGACGGTTTAAAAAAATTGGAATACAGAGGATACGATTCTGCGGGAGTGGCTATCTGCACTCAGGATTCGATTACGGTCGAAAAACACAAAGGCCGCCTGAATGTATTGGAAGAAAGCTTAAAAGTAAATGCGATCTGCGGAACCATCGGCATCGGCCACACGCGATGGGCTACACACGGCGCGCCTTCGGACAGAAACGCTCATCCCCATACAAGCGTTAACGGTAAAATTTCTGTGGTGCACAACGGGATCATTGAAAACTATATGTTCATCAAAGAATATCTGAAAGCGGAGGGCTGCGTATTCCAGTCAGATACGGATACCGAAGTGATTGCGCATCTCATTTGCAGTCTCTATGACGGAGATCTGTTTGACGCCGTTATCAAAGCGGCGGGAAGGCTCAAGGGCGCTTACGCGCTCGCGGTTATATGCGC
>DAITPG010000199.1:0-5067 GCA_036833715.1 Eubacteriaceae bacterium
TTTGTTATCTTCCTCAATAAAAAAAGCTGCTGACTTACTTTGTCAGCAGCCTGAAACGCTGCCCAAAATTTTGGGCAGCGCTTTTTTTTATTTAGTTGATCATTTATTTAAGTTCAACCCAATATCCAAACAAACATCACCCGCTGTGGTGGATATGCAGCAGGATGTGCGCAGCCTGTATTCCTTGCCGTTAAACTTTGTGCTTTGTTTGGGCGGAAGGATATCGCAGATGAGATCGCTGCCGGCAAGAATGGTTAGTACATTTCCACTGATGATATTGGCGATTTCCGAAATGGCTGCCGTTACAAAATCATCGACGGATTCGATTTCCATTCCGCTCATGATATTGACCATATTCAACGAAGTTGCGTGAGGAAATCGGAACAGGATCTCCCCTGTTAAGTCACCGATTACACCGATAGAAATATCCGTTTCCTGATCGCAAACAAAAGACCCCGCAGGATTTTCATTGATCTCCGAAAGATCGAGCATCAGCATAAATACATTACGGGTAGCCTCCAAAAACGAATCATAAAGTTTCTCATTCATTGCCGGCCACCCCTTTCTCTTTTACATAGGCGGCAATGCGCTGATCCTCCGCTGCCACATGATTAATCAGCCAAGCCAGCAGCTTTCCGCCGAACTGCTGCATCAACTGTTCGCTAAAGCCGCTGTTTTCGTATTGCTCGGAAACCTGCAAAACATATAGCACCATATCGGAATGGATCTTTTGATGCGCGGAATATTCAGGATATCCGATTTGCTGCTGATAAGCTTCTTCATCTTTAAAATGCTCCACTACGTACCCTTTTATAAATTCAAGGGTTTCATTTACCCGTTCCACTTTATCGTCCCAGTCAAGGTTCGATCGCAAAGTTTGCATAAATAAATCGACGCGTTTAAATAATTCCTTATGCTGTGCGTCCACAGTTGGTACGCCCAGTTCATATTTGTCTTTCCAAAGCATATTCTTTTCCTTTCTTATAGCTAACGGTTATTTATTATATCGGTTCCATAAGACATATTTTTGAGTATTCTTTATCATAAATATCACCTGACCCATAGAAATACTTATGAAACAGCATAAGGCACCTATTGTATATAAACGGAGTAAATTTTTCTTAAAATGAAGAATTTAACCGAATATTAATCGACAAATTTTGAACAAACAGATATAATTAAATCCAAAAGAACAATCATTTGTTGTTCTTAATATAATCATAAAGAGTTGAACATGCAAAAGGCAAATAAAAAGGATTTATTGCATCTGGGATATCAAATCGCCCTTATCATCAAAGGCTTTGACGGCATTTTGGAATTTTTGGGCGGAATATTTTTTATCAGCATTGCCCCACATAAAATTGACAAATTCATTGTCAAACTAACACAGCATGAACTTTCAACCGATCCCAACGACAGGATCGCAACGGCTATGGTCGATTTCGGCCACAGTTTATCGCTAAGCACCATGCAATTCGATATCATTTATCTGACGATTCACGGTTTGATCAAATTTATTTTGGTTGCTTTGCTTTGGCGAAGAAAATTATGGGCATATCCGATTTGCATCGTAGCCTTCAGCCTATTTATCCTGTATCAGATCTATCGGTTTTCGGTCACTCATTCCGCCTTGGTGCTGTTATTGACAGCTTTTGATTTGGTCATGGTCTATATGACTTATGTTGAATATAAAAAAGCCTTAAGCGAAATGAAAGCAGTCGAAACCGATTCGATGTTCAACTGAAAAAAATCAGAAAACCTGCAAATTAATTTGCAGTTTTTGTTTTTTTGTGATAGAATGATTAAAAATATCTTTAAGTATGGTACTGTGATGCCGGCAAGATATAAACTGAATAGAAAGGTTCATCAATAACCTTACTTTTGAGGTGTCTTGTCCGTATGCATGGACAAGCTATTTTTTTGTAGAATTTTGGAAGGTCAACTATGAAGCTGAAGGCACAGATCATGGACGGTAACGCAATCGAACGGTCGGTCATCCGCATCGCGCATGAGATCATCGAAAAAAATCAGGGTACAGAAAACCTTGCGTTGATCGGCATTAAGACCCGCGGTGTCCCGCTTGCGAGAATGATCAAGGAAGCGATCGAAAAAATCGCGGGCAAGCAGATTGAAATGGGCATATTGGATATCACGCTTTACAGAGACGATCTGAGTGCAAACAAAAAAAATCCTGTCCTTAACAGTACCGAGATCCCCTTTTCCGTAATCGGAAAAACGGTGGTTTTGGTTGACGACGTGATCTTTACTGGGCGCACCGCCAGAGCCGCTATTGACGCGGTTTTTGCGGAAGGACGCGCCGGAAGGATCCAACTCGCCGTGCTTATCGACCGAGGACACAGAGAGCTTCCGATCCGCGCCGATTTTGTCGGCAAAAATATCCCCACATCCAAAACGGAAGTCGTTATGGTCCACCTAAATGAATGCGACGGCGATACAAGCGTTCATTTATATGAAAAAACGCCGCAATAAAATTTGAGGAGAGACATCATGACAACAAATCAAAAAACGATCGGCTATCTGCCCGACGAGCGCCCGCCCATATGGAAACTGCTGTTGTACGCGGTCCAGCAGGTAATCGTCATGTTTCCGGCAACCGTAGCCGTTGCAATCATTACCGGCTTTCATATTTCAACCACCATCTTCGCAAGCGGTCTTGCAACCATTTGCTTTATTCTGGTAACCGGAAGAAAAATTCCGCTGTATTATGGGTCGAGCTTTTCTTACGTAGCGGCCATCGGGAGCCTGATGAGCTCCGAAGCCCTTGCCGGAATGGCATTAAATGATAAAATCGCTGTCGCTCAATTCGGTATCATCATGTCCGGTCTGGTATCCATTGCCGCTGGCTTTATTGTTAAAAGATTCGGTCGCGATTCCATTGAAAAAGTGCTTCCCGCAACGGTCACTGGCCCCATCGCCATGGTCATCGGCCTCACGCTGGCCGGTGTCGCCCTGCAGGATGCGGCTTCCATCGCAATCGACACCGCCGGCACCATCAATGTATCCGCTTCTCAGGTCGCGCTGGCCGGCAATATGGCATGGATCATCTCCTTGGTGACACTCATCTCGACGATCTTGTTTTCGGTTTATTTAAAAGGCATGCTCGGCCAGCTTCCGCTATTATTCGGTCCCATCCTTGGATGCATCACCGCTTTTATCATCAGCGCAGTAACCGGCATCGATTTATTTAAAGTATTACCGGATTCCGCGAGCGCTTCTGTGTTTGCACTGCCCGTATTTACCTTTCCCAAAGCTTCCTGGCTTGCAGTTGCGGCCATCATGCCCATCGCGATAGCGACGATCCCCGAATCCACCGCGCATGTCTATCAGCTGGATATCTATGTAAACGACCTTGCCAAAAAAATGGGAACAGGCAAAAAGTACAATATCGCAGATCTGCTGGGCTTAAACCTTATCGGTGACGGTATCGGCGATATGGTCTCCGGTCTTGTCGGCGGCCCCGCAGGAACTAATTACGGCGAAAACATCAGCGCCATGGCCATTACAAAAGTATTCTCTATTCCTGTTTTATTGGGCGCTTCCTTTATCGCAATGATAATGGCCTGCTTTACGCCGCTCATCAATGCTATCTATGCTATCCCGGCTTCCGTTATCGGCGGACTTGAAATCTACCTGTTCGGCGCGATTGCCGCTCAGGGTGTCGCCATCATGGTTGAAAAGAAGGTGGACCTCTTCAGCTCAAAAAATATCGCTGTCATCGCAACCATTATGGTGATCGGCATCGGCGGACAATACGGCTTCGGCGGCAATATCCCCTTCTTCGGAATGGATATCCCCTGCGTGGCCGGCGCTGCCATTTTTGGCATTTTAATGAATCTTTTCTTAAGCATCGGCAAAAAAACCGAAGCTGCCAAATAAAAGCCCTTAGCACAAAAACGGACCTGCAGCTATAAATTGCTGCGGTCCTTTTTTATTGGTTTGATCAAGAAATAGATGTCATCATGCCGAACCGGATATAATTTAGTCGGCAAAACAAAATGAAACGCCGGGTTGACTGTCTTTAACCACTGCGAAACCGAGTGGAAGCAATGGTTATTTTTCCTTATGCATATCGATGATCTTTTTATGCCTTTCGGCTCCGCCTTCGTCATAGTGTTTCAGCTTTCGGTTGACAAGCGCGAGATACTCGTTGTATTCCTTGATATGCTCCTCGATGATTTCCTTTTGTTTGACGATGATCTGCCGCCGTTCGGAGATTGTATCTTTACCCAAACGGCAAAGATCGATATACCTTTTGATGTAAGCCACCGACATACCCGTGGCGCGCATGCAGCAAATCAGCTGCAGCCATTCAAGATCGACATCGCTGTAAATGCGGGCACCGTTTTCACTGCGTTTGATGGGAGGCAGAAGATCTTCCTTTTCGTAATACCGCAGCGTATAAGCGGATATATTAAATTTCTCCGATACTTCCCTGATCGTATAGAACATAAAAGGCTCCTTTTGTGTTTTGCCGTGTAAAAAAGCGGCAAGGAATGTGAAAAAGCTTTGCAGAACACTTGACTTAGAGTATACTCTAAGTATTATACTTGGGACATGCTGAGTATTTGGGCAACGATTCGAAAATTACTTGTTGCCCGCTTAGTAGAATAATCATACTAAAAAATGATCTCTTTATCAACAATATTTCCAACAAATGCAAACGGAGGAATCTATGCAATACAGAAGATTCGGCAAAACCAATCAACAAGTTTCTATACTGGGTTTCGGCTGCATGCGCCTACCCCTTATACCGTGCGGCGATCCCAGTCAAATAGATGAGGAGCTGGCAATCAGGCTGGTGCGGCATGCGATTGACAGCGGTGTCAATTATGTGGATACGGCCTATCCCTATCACGCGGTCAACAGGGAAAAGGGCGGCGCAAGCGAAACCTTTTTAGCCAAAGCCTTAAAAGACGGATACAGAGAAAAAGTGCATGTCGCAACCAAACTGCCCTGCTTTTTGGTAAATTCACGCAGCGATATGGACAGGTTTTTGGATGAACAACTCAAAAAACTGGATACCGACCATATTGACTTTTACTTGGC
>DAITPG010000200.1:0-5054 GCA_036833715.1 Eubacteriaceae bacterium
GACCACAACAGCTTTAACTACATCGCCCTTTTTGACCGTTCCTCCCGGAGCTGCGCTTTTTACGCTGGCGATGATGATATCGCCCACATTCGCATATCTTCGTTTGGAACCGCCGATTACTCTGATACACAACAATTCTTTGGCGCCTGTGTTATCGGCAACTCTTAAACGTGTTTCCTGTTGTATCATTGCGTTTCCTCCTTAGTAAAGTCGTCTATTTCGCTTTTTCTATGATTTCCACGAGTCTCCAGCGCTTGTTTTTGCTGAGCGGACGGGTCTCCATGATTTTCACGGTATCGCCGATGCCGCAAGCGTTTTCTTCGTCGTGTGCCATAAATTTCGTTGTTCTTTTTACGCGTTTTTGATAAAGAGGGTGATTGACCATTGTTTCAACGGCAACAACGATGCTCTTATCCGCTTTGTCAGAAACAACTTTGCCGATTCTGACTTTTCTGTTTGCTCTTTCTTCCATCGTTTCCTCCTCATCTATGCATTGGCTGCATGAATTTCTCTTTCACGTAATATCGTCTTGATTCTTGCGTATTCCTTTTTGACTTCTCTGATTCTCAAAGGATTATCAAGCTGTCCCGTTGCGTGTTGAAATCGAAGATTGAAAAGTTCTTCTTTGATGTTTGAAAGTTCGTTGCTTAATTCTTGTGTGGATTTTGCTCTTAAATCTTTAGCTTTCATAAGGACTCACCACCTGCCTGGATTTCTTCTCTAACGATAAATTTGGTTTTGATGGGTAGTTTGTGCTGTGCAAGGCGCATTGCTTCACGGGCGACTTCCACATCCACGCCGGAAAGTTCAAACATGACTCTTCCCGGTTTGACCACGGCCACCCAGTATTCCGGAGAGCCTTTACCGCTACCCATGCGGGTTTCAGCGGGTTTCTTTGTTACCGGCTTATCGGGGAAGATCGTGATCCAGACTTTTCCGCCTCTTTTGATATATCTTGTCATCGCAATACGGGCGGCTTCGATTTGGTTGGATTTGATCCAACCCGGTTCAAGTGCCTGAATGCCGTATTGACCGTAAGTGATCGTGTTGCCTCGGGTTGCTTTGCCTGTCATTCTGCCGCGGTGCACTCTTCTGCGCTTCACTCTTTTAGGCATTAACATAATAACCGTTCCTCCTTGTTCATATTGGCGAATTTCTTATTTTTGTTTTGTCGGAAGAATTTCGCCTTTATTGATCCATACTTTAACGCCGATCTTACCGTAGGTGGTATCCGCTTCCGCGGTACCGTAGTCAATGTTTGCCCTCAATGTCTGAAGAGGCACATTTCCTTCATGGTAATGTTCGGTTCTGGCGATTTCAGCACCGTTCAAACGTCCGGAACATTGGGTTTTGATCCCTTCGGCTCCGCCTTTTAAAGCGCGGGCGATGGATTGCTTCATTGCACGTCTGAAAGCGATACGTTTCTCGAGCTGCTGAGCAATGCTTTCAGCGACCAGCTGCGCGTCGCAGTCCACATTTTTGACTTCCATAACGTTGATGTTGACGCTTTTTCCGGTCATTTTCTGGATTTCTTTTCTCAGCGAATCAATGCCTGTGCCGCCTTTGCCTATGATCCTGCCCGGCTTGCCGGTATAGATGAACAAGGTCAATCTGTTGGCGCTTCTTTCAATCTCTACTTTTGAAATTCCCGTTGAATACTGTGTTTTTTTGATATAATTTCTGATTTTATGATCTTCGATCAGCAGATCGGAAAAATCTTTGTCTTTGGCATACCATCTTGAAGACCAATCTTTGATGATACCTACTCTTAATCCATGAGGATTTACCTTTTGACCCAAAGTGTTAACCTCCTCTTAATTCTTTTCTCTGAGCACGACACTTAAGTGCGAGCTTCGTTTTTTGATTAATGCTGCTTTACCCATCGATTTGGCTTTTATCCTTTTCATAATAGGTCCCTGATTGGCGTTTACTTCATAGATGTAAAGCTTGCTTACGTTCATCGAATGATTGTTTTCCGCGTTGGCCGCTGCGGATTTAACGACCTTTTCCATCGCTCTGGCGGGCTTGTTGCCTGTCAGTCTGAGGATAGCGATAGCATCGTTCAAGCTTTTGCCGCGGATAAGATCAGCTACGCGTTTAGCCTTAAGAGGCGAAACACGGATGTATTTTGCGGTTGCTTTTGCTTCCATTTATTTTTCCTCCTAAAACTATCTTCCGCCGGTCTTCTTTTCGCCGGCATGGCCTCTGAATGTTCTGGTCGGTGCGAATTCTCCGAATTTATGTCCTACCATATCTTCGGTGACAAATACGGGAACATGTTTCTTTCCGTCATGGACGGCAACGGTGTGGCCGACCATTTGCGGGAATATCGTACAGTCTCTTGACCATGTTTTGATAACTTTTTTGTCGCCGTTGTTGTTCATGTCTTCTATTCTTTTCAGAAGTCTTTCATCAACATAGGGTCCCTTTTTGGTAGATCTGCTCATATTTTATCCTCCGTTTCCCGTTATTTGTTTCGTCTTCTTACAATGTATTTGTCTGAAGGTTTATTCTTTTTACGCGTTTTGTAACCAAGCGTCGGTTTGCCCCAAGGCGTAACGGGTCCGGAACGTCCGATGGGGGCTTTGCCTTCGCCGCCGCCGTGCGGGTGGTCGTTGGGGTTCATAACGGAACCGCGGACCGTCGGCTTGATGCCCATGTGGCGTTTTCTTCCGGCTTTGCCGATGTTGATGTTTTCATGGTCGAGGTTGCCTACCTGGCCCACCGTCGCTCTGCATTCCTTGCGGACCAGACGGGTTTCGCCGGAAGGAAGGCGAAGGGTCACATAGTTGCCTTCTTTGGCCATCAGCTGAACGAAGCAGCCTGCGCTTCTCGCGAGCTGGGCGCCTTTGCCGGCCTTAAGCTCGATATTGTGGATAATGGTACCCACGGGGATGTTTTCCATCGGAAGGGCGTTGCCCGTGCGGATGTCCGAATTGGGGCCGGAGTAAATTTCGTCGCCCACTTTAAGTCCGTTGGGAGCGATGATGTAGCGCTTTTCGCCGTCCGCGTAGAAAAGCAATGCGATGTTTGCGCTTCTGTTGGGATCGTATTCGATGGAATTGACGACCGCTTTGACGCCGTCTTTATTTCTTTTGAAATCGATGATTCTGTATTTTTGTTTTTCACCGCCGGCCTGATGTCTGACAGTGATGCGACCGGTGTTGTTTCTGCCCGCCATTTTGTTCTTTTTGGCGAGAAGGCTTTTTTCCGGCTCGGTCTTTGTTATTTCTTCAAAAGTTGAAACCGTCATGCCGCGAAGACCCGGCGTAGTCGGTCTGTACTTTTTAATACCCATAGTTTGACTGCCTCCTTAAATTCTCTACATCTTTATCGGGTATGCTGCGGGAATTTCGTCCGTTCAGCAGGAAAGAAGGTTATACGCCTTCGAAGAATTTGATTTCCTTGCTGTCAGCGGAGAGCGTTACGATGGCTTTTTTCCAGTCGGGGCGTTTGCCTTCGTTCTTTCCCTGTCTTTTGATTTTTCCAAGCATGTTCATGGTGTTTACGCGAACGACCTTAACGCCGAAGATCTTTTCGACAGCGTCTTTGATCTGATACTTGTTGGCTGTTTTGTAAACTTGGAAAGTATATCTTTTTTCCTGCGCGGCTTCCATGCTGCGTTCGGTAATGATGGGTTTGATCAAGATATCATGAGCATCCATATTAAGAGTACACCTCCTGGATTTTTGCAAGCGATGCCTGCGTCAGCAACAGGTTGTCGTATTTGAGCATTTCATAAACATTCAGCGTGTTTACGAGCGAGCATTTGGCAGTCGGGATGTTGCTGATCGATTTGGTGACGTTTTTATCGTTTTCGTCGATAACGATCAAGGTCTTTTTTAAGTTGAGGTTGCCCAGCACTTTGACCATGTCTTTCGTTTTCGGCAGTTCGAATTTCAGTTCGTCAAGAATGAATAATTCCTTTTCGAGCACTTTGGAAGAAAACACCGATTTCATCGCCAGTCTTCTTACCTTTTTGTTGACCTGCTGGTCATAATCTCTCGGCTTCGGCGCAAATGCGATACCGCCGTGACGCCATACCGGGTTTCTGGAAGAACCTACGCGCGCGCGGCCCGTTCCTTTTTGTCTCCACGGCTTTTTTCCGCCGCCGCTGACTTCGGCACGGGTCTTTGCGGACTGCGTTCCCTGTCTTTGGTTGGCCAGATAAGCGACCACTACCTGATGAACGGCATATTCGTTGGGCTCTATGCCGAAGATGTCGTCTTTGAGCTCGACGCTGTCAACGACTTCGCCATTTATATTCAATACATCAGCTTTCATTTAATCTATCCTCCTTCTTTACGTTATCCGATTATTTCTTAAGCGTATCCACTACGTATACGATCGAACCGTTTGAACCGGGCACCGCACCTTTGACAAGCATAAGATTCTTTTCGGCATCCGTTTTCACGACCGTGAGGTTCTGAACCGTGCAGTTCACGTTACCCATCTGGCCCGGAAGGTTTTTACCTTTAAATACTCTGCTCGGGAATGAAGATGCTCCCATGGAGCCTACGGCTCTGTGATATTTGGAACCGTGAGCCATCGGACCTCTGGACTGTCCGTGTCTTTTGATGTTACCTTGGAATCCTTTACCTTTGCTGACACCGCTGATGTCAACTCTATCGCCTTCGGCAAAAACATCCGCTTTGACTTCCTGTCCTACTTGGTAGCTGGCCGCGTCGGCAAGACGGAACTCCTTTAATCTTCTCTTGGGTTCCACGCCCGCTTTTGCATAATGGCCCGTTACAGGCTTGTTGACGTTTTTGGGCTTGATGGCGCCGAAGCTGAGCTGTACGGCGGCGTAGCCTTCTTTTTCGTCGGTTTTGACCTGAACGACCTGGCAGGGTCCGGCTTCAAGTACGGTTACCGGGATGATTTCGCCTTCGGCACTGAAAATCTGCGTCATGCCGATTTTTTTAGCTATGATAGCTTTTTCCATTGTTCTTTCCTCCATTAGCGGACTGCGCGCACGCAGTCATAATTATATGGCCTGCTATTTGATTTCGATATCGACTCCGGCAGGCAAATCAAGATGCATAAGCGCGTTG
>DAITPG010000201.1:0-5046 GCA_036833715.1 Eubacteriaceae bacterium
ATGGTGCAGTAATCCTCATATGGAAGAATGGATGTATCATAAGTATCGATATGTCGTGCTATTTTTACGATATCATTTTTATCGGTACCTATAAGCGGTCTTAAGATCGGCATTGAAACAATTTCATTTGTGCAGTTGATGCTTTCTATTGTTTGAGAAGCAACCTGTCCTAGGCTTTCTCCCGTAATAAGCGCCTGGATACCAATTTCTTTGGCAAGATTTTCGGCGCAGCGAAACATAAAGCGCCGCAAAATAACCGTTAAAAAACTGTCGTTGCAGTTTGCGATGATCTCTTCCTGAATTTTTGTTAACGATATATTGTAAATTTTTATTCCCTGATTATAATCTTTGAGTTTTTCCGCTAAAGAAAGTACTTTTTCTTTGGCATTTAAGCTTGTATACGGATAAGAATGAAAATGGATCGCTTCGATCTTCATCCCTCTTCTTGCCATCAAAAAACCTGCAACCGGACTGTCTATCCCTCCGGATAGCAAAAGCCCTCCCCTTCCGCTAACGCCCAAAGGCAGGCCTGCCTCACAAACGATATTTTCGTAATAAACGTAGGCTTTCCCGCGGATCTCAACATTCAACAGCAGATCGGGATTGTGTACATCAACAGTGATGGTATCGGTGTTGATCAAAATATAAGCGCCGACATCCTTGGCGATCTCGGGTGAAGTCATCGGAAAACTCTTGTCGCCCCTGCGCGCTTCTACCTTGAAGGTGATGCGTTCTTTATCTTTCATAATGAGCAGTGCGGTTTCCTTGATCTTATCGATATCGGGTTCCGTTTCGTAAGCCTTGGTCAGGTAAACAATGCCGAAGACTTTTTTAAGTTTGGCTATAATATCATCTTCGAATTCATCAGGAATATTTTCAATGCTTATGCGGCCTTGTATCTGCTTTAAAGCTGTTTGATCGAAGCCTTTGAGTGCATTTCTTATATTTTTCAATAACGTATTAAAAAAATAATTTTTATTTTGACCTTTAAGGCTGATCTCGCCGTATTTGACAAGCAGTAATTTTTTCATTTTATCCCTATCTGCTTCTACTGAGCGACTGTAATTTTTTGACGGCCTCGCTGAGATTTTCCGTGAAGTAATCGGCTTGTTCGGCCGTATTGAATTCGCTGAGGCTGATCCGTATGGTGCCCTCGATCCTTTTTGTGCTTAGGCCGATTTCCTTTAATACGGAAGGACGGTCTTTATGATGCGCGGAGCAGGCAGATGCAGTAGAAACAAATATATTATGTTCTTCCAGCATATGCAGCAACACTTCTCCTTTAAGTCTGTCAAAGGAAATATTTAATATATGCGGAGCATATTTGCTTTCATATATGCGTGTATTAAAAATTTCCTCCCCGAATGTATTTGCCAGTTTCTCGTAAAGATATTTTTGCAATTCATAGATTTTATTTGAAGCTTGATGGTCGTATAAGATTTCGCAGGCTTTTCCCATAGAGGCTATGTTCGGCGTATTGATGGTTCCGCTCCTGAAGTTATCCTGTTGTCCGCCGCCCAACATTTGAGGAAATAGGATTACCGACTTTTTTATAATGAGCGCGCCGATACCTTTGGGTCCATGAAATTTATGGGCGCTGATGGAAATCAAATCTGCATCGGACAGATCATCGGTCACTTTGCCGAAGCCCTGCACCGCATCGATATGAATAAGAATTTTGTTGTTGATCGCTTTAACTTTTTTTATGAGCTTTTGTATATTTTGTACAGCGCCGAATTCATTATTTACCCATATTAGGCTAATAAGCTTTGTATTGGGTGTTATTTGCGCATATAGATTTTCTTCGTTAATTTTGCCGAAAGGATCAACGCCGATAAATACGGTATCCACGCCTTTATTTTTGTAATAACCGAACACTTCGCTTACGCAGGGATGCTCGATCGTGCTGGTGATGATCCTTGACTTGGTGTAATCCTCAAATTTCTCAAGCGTTCCTTTAATTGCCAGATTGGCGGATTCGGTAGCGCCTGAAGTATAAATCACTCTTCGGTCTCTCAAATCTAACACTTGCAATATCTGAGCATCCGCTTCTTTAATCATTTTAGAAGCGCTGAATCCCATTTTATGAAGAGAAGATGGATTGCCGTAATTTTGCAGCATCGCTTCTTTTAAGGTTTCGGCCACCTCGGGGTAAGGCATTGTGGTGGCGGCATTGTCGAAATAAACTTCGATCATCGTACATACTCCTTATCGATATACTTACTTGTAAAAGCGCGCATAACCGAAGTGTAGAGCATATTAAATGATAAGAGATCACCGATTTTATAATTCTGTTCGCTGTCGGTGATATCGACAAGCAAATGGTCGCTGCTTGCGCCGAGAACCGACAAATTCTTGTCATGGGGCAGTATATCCACATCGATATCCTGTTTGCCCACCGAACAGATGGCGCGCTTGCGGACACCTTTTTCTTCAAATACGGGTTTTGTGTTTAGCGCAGCATAACCGGATACGCCGATGGGTACTGAAGGCTTTTCTTTGATTTCTATAATCTCGCAATGCAGCACAAAACAGTCGTGCTGCATGCCATCGATATAGGAACGGCGCGACATATCTCTACCAAAATAAAAAGTATCGCCGATTCTTAAATTATTGACTCCTTTTGGAAACATGCCGTCATGAATCAATGTATAGCTGGTGCTGTTGCCGCCGGAAATATATTTCAGTTTCAAGTCACAGGCCGCTTCCAAATTGTTGGCCACATTGCGCAGCTGCGTTAAATTATCCATAGTAGGCATAATCCCGCCGTAACATGAAAGGTTGGTTCCTAGCCCTACGATGGAGATATTCTTCATTTTGTTGATTTTCTCTGCGGTCGATATCAGATCTTGCATATTCAAGTAGCCTTCCCTTAAGTCGCCCAAATCCCACATAAGAATAACTTCATGATTTTTTTTATGCAAACCCGCAAAATAATTTAATAGTTCGATGGTTTCAATTTCGCTGTTGCAGGAAACATCCGAATATAAAATGACATCCTCGCAGTTGCTGAGCGAAGGCAGCCGTAGCAGCCATTTCTCACAGGATAATTCCTTAAGATTCTTCAGATTTTCAATCCTCGAATCGGCCAGCCTTGTGATGCCGGCCTCAAGAAGCGCGCGGCTGATATGGATATCGGCGCCGTGCATTTTGGTTACAGCAGTTACTTCAACGCCGAATGCGGCACAATTCCGGATGATTTCAGCTGCGTTTAATTGTATTTTATTTAAATCGACCGTAACTTTTGCTCGCATGGTTTCAGTTCCTTAATTTTTAAATGAATGCACCGGCGCGGGGATCCTGCCACCTCGGTTGATAAATTCACTGCTCGAATAAGAATTGAGCTGCATAATCGGTGCTCTGCCCAGCAATCCGCCAAATTCGACGCTTTCGCCAACGCCTTTTCCATAAACAGGTATGATACGTACAGCGGTTGTTTTATTGTTAATAACGCCTATGGATGCTTCATCGGCGATAATGGCGCTGATGGTTGTATCCGGCGTATCCCCGGGTACGGCAACCATATCGATGCCGACGGAGCAGACGCTGGTCATAGCTTCCAACTTATCAAAAGTAAGCGCGCCGCAATCGACAGCATTGATCATCCCGATATCCTCGCTGACCGGTATAAAGGCGCCGCTGAGTCCGCCTACGTGCGAAGAGGCCATGATACCGCCTTTTTTAACCGCGTCGGTCAATATCGAAAGCGCGGCTGTCGTACCGTGCGTTCCGCATTTTTCAAGACCCATTTCTTCAAGGATATGCGCTACGCTGTCACCGATTTCGGGAGTCGGTGCTAAAGACAAATCCAAAATTCCAAACGGAACATTGAGTCTTCGTGAGGCTTCATTTCCAACAAGCTGGCCCGCTCTTGTAATTTTAAAAGCAGTCTTTTTGATGACTTCACAGATCTCATCGATCTTCTGCCCTTTTAATTTTTCAATGGCTGCCTTGACCGTACCGGGTCCGCTGACGCCGACATTGATCACTGCTTCGCCTTCACCCACACCGTGAAAAGCGCCGGCCATAAAAGGATTGTCTTCCACGGCATTGGCAAATACAACAAGCTTTGCGCATCCGATGGAATCGTTATCGCGTGTTTCATAGGCCGTTTGCTTAATGATATATCCCATGGTTTTTACCGCATCCAAGTTGATGCCAGACTTTGTGCTGCCAACGTTAACGCTGGAGCAGACCCGGCCCGTTTCCTTCAAAGCCAGTGGTATGGAATTTAAAAAATACTGCTCATGTTTTGTTATGCCTTTATGCACTAGAGCAGAATAACCGCCCAAAAAATTTACACCGACTTCTTTGGCAGCCTTGTCAAGAACAACGGCAAGATGTATATATTCTTCTTCACTGTTGCAGTTGGCGAGCGATACAGGCGTTACCGAAATTCTTTTATTGATGATAGGGACACCGTATTCTTTTGCTATTTCTTCGCCTGTTAAGACTAAATCTTTTGCGAGGCGTGTTATCTTATCGTATATTTTTCTGCCTGTTGTTTCAGCATTATCGCTGAAACAATCCAAAAGAGATATCCCCATGGTGATGGTTCGGATATCTAGCTTTTCCTTTTCAAGCATATTGATCGTTTCCATTACATCGCTGTATATAACCATTGATTTGCTCCCTATATTTTATGCATAGCGTCAAAAATATCAGTTTTCTGCACTTGAATAGACAAGCCTTCCTGCTTGAGCACATCAAACGCTTCCACAATTTGTGTGATATTAGTGGTATCCGGAGCTTTCACGAGCATAAGCATCGTGAAATAATCCTGCATAACGGTTTGGCTGATATCATCGATGTTGACTCCAAGCTCATATAAAACTTTGGATACTTTATAAATGATTCCTGTTCTGTCGATACCGATTACGGTAATCACTGCCTTCATTTTTGCCTCCGCGAAATTTTGCCGAAATAAAATCTCTTAATTCCTTTTTTTACATCGTTTATGACAATTATTAATTTATAATATTTAATATCGGTTTTTCTTTGTTTGTCTATAAGCTTATCTTTTGATTTACCCTTTGCTTTAGTCGA
>DAITPG010000202.1:0-5001 GCA_036833715.1 Eubacteriaceae bacterium
CGCCGGTTGCATTTGAGCCGGGCACCCATTGGCTGTACGGATTCGGCAGCGAACTGGTTGCCGGAATCGTAGAGATATTGACGGGCATGTCGCTGCATGAAGCCATGCGCGCTTACATATTGGATCCGCTCGGGATGCAGGACAGCGGCACCTTGTACCGCGGCGATTTCGAAAGCCGCCTGGTGACTGCTTACGCCGTCACGCCCGAAGGATTTAAGGCGATGCCCAAAACCCTTGACCGCTCGCTGAATCCGGGAGAAGAATTTGAAGACGCCAAACCGTCCCTGATGACGAACGTGCGCGATTTCTCAAAATTTATGCAAATGTGGGCTAACGGCGGCGTTTATAACGGTGTTCGCATCATCAGTGAGAAAACACTGCAGCTGATGCGCTGCAATTGCCTGCCACCTCAGGCGCTTAAAGAATATCAGCTCGAAAACAACGGCTATAACGCGGGTTACGGCTACGGCTACGGTGTGCGCACATTGATGGAAAAATATCCGGGCGGCGCAAGCGGCTCCATCGGCTCCTTCGGCTGGACGGGCGGTTTCGGCACCTGGTGCGAAGCCGACCCTGTTGAGCATGTTTCCATCGTATATATGCATAATACCATGCCTAATATGGAAACAAAGCATCACCACCGCGTACGCGCGGCCGCATACGGCTGCATCCATTAAATTGCCGATCAAAGTCAGCCTTAATAAACAGGAGGTTTGCCATGGATACGCCTTTGAAAAAGCCGCTGAATATTGCTTACGAATCCCATGCGCTTTTCTTTGCGCCTGCATATATGCAAATGCGATTAAAGGGAAACGAAGGTCCCAAGCATTATCCGTCTCCCAAGGGAGCGGATGCCGATTACGACGGCAATGCGACCTTTACCTTTTTTGCGCCGAATGCCAAGTCCGTTTTTGTCTGCGGCAACGGGGGCGCGTTTGGGGATACGCCCATCCCGATGAAAAAAGACGAAGAAGGATATTGGCGCGTGACCGTGACGAATGTAACGCCCGGTTTTCATTTCCACCGTTTTATCGTAGACGGCACAACCGTAATGAACGCCCAGGGGCCTTTCGGGTACGGGTGCCACGAATCCATCAATTTTGTTGAAGTGCCCGATAAAAACGACGATACCTATCTATGCAAAAACGTGCCGCACGGCACCCTTCATATGGAGCTTTTCACTTCGTCCAAAACCGGTGAGGTAAAAAACTGCTGGATCTATACGCCTCCATCCTATTTAACGGATACGGAAAAGAAATATCCGGTCTTATATCTGCACCACGGGGGCGGGGAAACCGAAACCGGCTGGATATGGATGGGCAAGATCAATTACATCGCCGACAATATGATCGCCGAAGGCGCCTGCGAAGAAATGATCATCGTAATGCCCTGCATGTATGACATCCATTATGACAAGCCCGACAATTTTATGGCGGGCGACTATGACAGCCTGCTCATCAACGACTGCATCCCGATGATCCAAAGCCATTACCGCGTAAAAACCGATAATGAAAGCCGCGCCATCACGGGCCTTTCGATGGGTTCCTATCACAGCGCGCAGATCGCCTGCAATCACCCCGGCTATTTTGCCTATGTCGGCATGCTTTCGGGCTCGTTTGACGACCGTTGGTACCGCTGGGTGAATTGCCGCGACGTTGTGCAGATGCCGCAATTTATCGAGAAAACCAAATTGTTTTATATGTCTGTGGGAACGGATGAAACCAGACTGTATCCGCAGGTAACCGAAAACATGGAGCTGCTGCGAAAAGCGGGCGTTGCCTGCGATTACTTTGAATGCCCCGGCTACCATGAATGGACGATCTGGCGCAAAAGCATCCGTAATCTGATGACAAAGCTGTTTCGCTTATAGAAATTTGTAGAGGTGATTTATGAAAAAGGAAATCAGAGAAAACCAGGCTTTAAATTCTCACATGCTGTTTTTCGATCCTGTCAACCAAAAGATCGCGCCGATGCCGGTCTTTCAGATCGTTGACGGAAAACCGCCCAAAATGCCTTTTATCGCGCCCGATACGCCGTATGTCAAAATGCCGGGTGTGCGCACCTTTGATGACGGAAAAGTTGAAATAACGTTTTATTCTCAGGATGCTCAAAATGTCAGGCTTGTCGGATTGGGCGGCTCGATGCCCAACAGCTACGATCTTCAGAAAATCGAGGACGGCTACTGGAAGGTGATCATCGAGGATCTGGTGCCTGGTTTCCATTACTGTGATTTTTATGTCGACGGCATTAAAACCATGCATCCGACGATCCCGTTTGGATACGGATCCTCCGCGGTCGGCAATTACATCGAGATTCCCGACCCCAATCAGGATTTTTATCTGCTTAAAGATGTGCCGCACGGCACGGTTCATATGGAGATTTTCAAATCTCAGACCACCGGCCGTTACCGCAATGCATGGATCTATACGCCGCCGGGATATGAAACAAGCGGAAAAAGCTACCCCGTGATGTATATTCAGCACGGCGGCGGCGAAAACGAAATGGGCTGGATCTGGCAGGGCAAAATCAATTACATTGCGGATAATCTGCTGGCCGAAGGCGCCATGAAAGAAATGATCATCGTAAGCTGCGCGGGATACGCGCCCAGAGAGCTCGAAGACGGCAGATTTGCCAACGCGGATTATATCGAAGTTGTCGTTAACGATATCGTTCCGTTCATCGATTCCAAATACCGCACTTTGGCGGATCGCAAATACCGCGCGGTCGCGGGTCTTTCCATGGGAGCCAATCAGGCACGCACGCTTGCACATCGTCATCCCGACGTGTTCTCGTGTCTGGGACAATTTTCCTCCGGCGGCGGGTTCGTCGTTTGCGGAGATTCGCCCTACGGCCCGGTCGATTATTCCGAGTTGTTCCAAACTCCCGAGCATTACAACAGCATCATGGATATCACCTTCGTTTCCTGTGGATTCGAAGATCCCCGTCACGGATATACGAGCCAACAGGTACAGGAGCTCGCCGACAAAGGCTACAATATCACCTACAATCCCTACCCGGGACATCATGAATGGGACGTATGGCGTTTTTCCGCCAGGGATTATATGAAGCTTCTGTTTCAATAATTGTGGCGTAACATAAGACGCCGTTTAGCAGAAGGGTCCGGTTTTTGGATTTCTTCCGTCTCAGAAAGGAGATAGGGTATGTTAAAAAAAGCACAAACCGAAAATGGTTGGGTACGGGGCACTTCCGCCGCCGACCCGCGCATCATTGTATATAGAGGGATCCCGTTTGCGGCGCCGCCTGTGGGTAATCTGCGCTGGATGGCTCCGCAGCCCGCAAAAAATTGGGAAGGCATGCTCGACTGCGTCGAGTTTACGCCGATCCCCATGCAGGCGAAGCCCGGTACAGATAAAACAAGCATTTATACACGCGAATGGAATGTAGATCCCGAATTGCCCATGAGCGAAGATTGCCTTTATTTGAATATATGGACGCCGGCCAACAGCACAGATGAAAAACTGCCCGTCTATGTATGGTTTTTCGGCGGCGGCCTTCAGGTCGGCAATCCCGCTGAAATGGAATTTGACGGCGAACGCATCGCGCGCCGCGGCGTCGTGGTGGTATCCGTCAATTACCGTCTCAATGCTTTCGGCTTCCTTTGCCATCCCGAAATCACAAAAGAAGCGCCCGATGCGCCCGCAAATTTCGGCCATCTCGATCAGCAATTCGGTCTGCGCTGGACCAAACGCAATATTGCCGCTTTCGGCGGAGACCCCGATAATATCACCATCGGAGGCCAATCGGCTGGGGCGGGCAGCGTGCTCGTTCACTTAAACTGCCCGGATAACAAAGGCTGGTTTCAAAAAGCCATTATTCAAAGCGGTCTGATCATGAACACATACGCCCAGTTTAATCCCAAAACGGAGCTGCCCGAGGCTGAGCGGGAAGGCGAACAATTCTTTGAATATCTGGGTGTAAAGACCTTGGAAGAAGCGCGAGCGCTGCCTGCGGAATTCATACGCGACAAATGCGTCGCTTACGGAAAAATGTGGCTGACCGTTTTTGACGGCGTATTCCAGAAAAACACCTACATGACCAACATCTTTTTCGGTGATTACATCGACGTTCCCATCCTATTGGGCAATACCAAAAACGAATTCATCATGCGCCCGCCCGTAAAGGATATGGACGAATTGAAGGCATACGCAAAAAGTATGTTCGGAGACAAAGATGCCGAATTCCTTTCGCTGATCAAAGCGGAGGAGGGTTTTGATGCGGCTATGCAAAATGCCGCTCTTGTCGCGTTTGAATATTCCACTCTTACAGCGCTGCGCCGCATGGATCAACGAGGCGTTAAAGGACCTCATTTCTATTATGAATTCGATCCCGAAATGCCCGGCTGGGATAACCCCGGCAGCTTCCATTCATCCGATCTTTGGTTCTGGTTTGAAACCCTGGCCAAATGCTGGAGGCCTTTTAAAGGCAAGCATTACGACCTTGCGAGGCAGATGTGCAACTACTGGGCCAACTTCATCCGCAGCGGCGATCCCAACGGTAACGATGCCGACGGAACGCCGATGGAAACATGGGAAGCCTATACCGATGCCAAACCTGTTTATATGACCTTGTATGAGGCGCCGAAGGCCGAAGTGAGAAAACCTTCCCCGCTAATGGAACTGCTCATCAGCGCCAAGGCTGACTATAAAGACTGATAACGGCTACCTATTATGTTGATTCCTCCAAATTAGTATAGAGTTGTCCGCGCTTTGCGAGCTTGCCACCGCAAAGCGCGGTATCGGCTCATTTTGATCATCAAAAATCGATTGATAAGGAGTTTATTATGATAAAAACAGCCAAAACCGAAAACGGATGGGTCAGAGGCATTTCCGCAGCCGACCCCCGTATCATCGCCTATAAAGGGGTTCCGTTTGCGGCTCCTCCGGTCGGGGAGCTTCGCTGGAAAGCACCGCAGCCCGCAAGCAACTGGGAAGGCACTTTAGATTGTCTTGAATACGCGCCTATTTCGATGCAGGCAAAACC
>DAITPG010000203.1:0-4982 GCA_036833715.1 Eubacteriaceae bacterium
CAACAGAGGAGGAATTGTATTATGCGCATGACAGGTGCCGAAATTTTAGTGAATTGCTTATTGGAACAGGGCGTTGATACCGTCTTCGGGTATCCCGGCGGTCAGGCAATCATAATTTACGATGCCTTATATGATTATCAGGATAAGATCAATCATATACTTACGTGCCACGAGCAAAATGCAACGCATGCGGCGGACGGATACGCGCGCGCCACGGGTAAACCTGGCGTAGTGATTGCGACTTCCGGCCCGGGGGCATCCAACCTTGTGACGGGCATCGCGACAGCTTATATGGATTCGGTCCCGCTGATCGCCATTACCGGCAACGTACCCATCAGCCTTTTAGGTAAGGACAGCTTTCAAGAAATCGATATTACGGGTGTGACCATGCCCATTACCAAGCATAATTTTATCGTTAAAGATATCAACCAGCTGGCGGATACGGTACGCCGCGCCTTTAAGATCGCCACCGGCGGAAGACCCGGGCCTGTGCTTATCGATATTCCCAAGGATATAACCGCCGCGCACACCGAATACACCAGAAAAGATCCCGAGCCTGTTTACAGACAGATCGATACCATTCATGAGGATGCGTTAAAAAAAGCGGCAACAATGATTGCCGAAAGCAAAAAACCGTTTATTTACGCCGGCGGCGGAGTTATTTTATCGGCTGCCGCGCCCGAACTCCGATATTTCGCTCAAAAGATATCCGCTCCGGTCACCCTAAGCCTTATGGGTATCGGCGCTTATCCGGCGGACGATCCCTATTATACGGGCATGATCGGTATGCACGGCACCAAAGCATCCGCTCTTGCGTTGAAAGAATGCGATCTGATGATCGCCATCGGAGCAAGATTTTCGGACAGGGTGATCTGCAACGCCAATCATTTTGCGAAAAATACAAAGATCCTGCACATAGACATCGACCCAGCTGAAATCAATAAAAACGTAAAGGTGGATGCAAATGTCATCGGCGATGTTAAAATCGTTTTGAAAAGGCTGTTTGATCTTATCGAAACAAAGGAACATAAAGAATGGCTTCAGCAGATCGTTGACTGGAAAGAAAAATATCCCATCGATCAGCCGAAAAACGATGAAATTCTTCCCCAACAGATTCTGGAGACCTTATGGAAAGTAACCGAAGGAAAGGCGATTGTAACAACGGAGGTCGGCCAGCATCAGATGTGGGCTGCACAGTTTTTGAAAATCACCGAACCGCGTACCTTTATTACATCCGGCGGTCTGGGTACCATGGGCTTTGGATTGGGCGCTGCCATCGGCGCACAAATGGCGTATCCGGAAAAACGCATCGTCAATATTGCCGGGGACGGCAGCTTCCATATGAATCTTTCGGAACTGGCTACCGCAGTTACCAACAATCTGCCGATCATTGAAATTGTGATGAACAATAATGTGCTCGGTATGGTAAGACAGTGGCAGAAGCTTCTTTATAATAAGCGATATTCCAGCACTACCTTAAATCGTAAGACCGATTATAAAAAGCTGGCCGAAGCATTCGGCGCACTGGGCTTTGTGATCGAATCCTTCGATGACATTGAACCGGTACTTCATGAAGCATTAGCCTCTAATCGTCCATGCGTGATCGATTGCCGCATCAGCTGTGATGTGAACGTTCTGCCGATGGTGCCGCCCGGTGTTTCGATCAATGAGCCGATACTGGAAATGGAATAAGGGAGGTACGTATGAACAGACGTTATATATTATCCGTATTAGTCGAAAACCGACCTGGAGTACTCAGCCGCGTTGTGGGATTATTCTCCCGCAGAGGCTATAACATCAGCAGCCTTACCGTAGGCGAAACCGAAAATAACAGCATATCAAGGATCACCATTCTTTTATACGGTGATGAATATATACTCGATCAGATCAAAAAACAGCTTAGCAAGCTTGAAGATGTCATCAGCATCACCGAGCTCAAAACAGACAGCGCGGTATTCCGCGAACTGATATTGATCAAAGTGCAATGCGACGACAAGACCCGCCCGTCCATTGTGGAGATCGCTAACATTTTCAGAGCGAAGGTGATTGATATTTCCAAAGAAACCTTGACCATGGAAATCACGGGCGAGCAGAATAAATCACAGGCTTTTATCGACATGATGCAGCCATTCGGCATCAAGGAGATCGCACGAACAGGTTTGACGGCCCTTGAAAGAGGTAGCGCCGAATTAAATAAACATAATAAGTATGAGGAGAATTGATATGACACAGATGTATTATCAGGCAGATTGCAACATGGAGTTGCTGAAGGAAAAAAGAATCGCCGTGATCGGTTACGGCAGCCAGGGACATGCGCATGCGCTCAATCTTAAGGAATCCGGCATGAATGTGATCGTTGGCTTATACAACGGCAGCAAATCCTGGGCGAAAGCCGAAGCGGAAGGGCTTACCGTCATGACGGCTTTCGATGCGGCAAAAGCGGCGGATATCATCATGATCTTGATCAACGACGAGAAACAGCCGGACCTTTATAAGGAAAGCATTCAGCCCAACCTAACCGCGGGTAAATCGCTGGTTTTCGCGCACGGCTTTAACATTCATTTCGGACAGATCGTTCCGCCTTCCGACGTTGACGTGTGGATGGTCGCCCCGAAAGGCCCCGGTCATACCGTTCGCAGCCAGTATGTGGAAGGCAAGGGCGTTCCCGATCTGATCGCGATCTTCCAGGATGCTACGGGCAAAGCCAGAGATCTTGCGCTTGCTTACGCGGCCGGCATCGGCGGCGGCAGAGCGGGTATTTTGGAAACTACCTTTAAAGAAGAAACCGAAACCGACCTTTTCGGTGAGCAGGCTGTGCTTTGCGGCGGCGTGACCGAACTCATTAAAGCGGGGTTCGAAACGCTCGTAGCTGCGGGCTACGCTCCTGAGATCGCTTATTTTGAATGCTGCCACGAAATGAAACTGATCGTGGATATGATTAATCAGGGCGGCTTCAACTATATGCGTTATTCCGTTTCCGACACAGCCGAATACGGCGATTATGTGACTGGAAAGCGCATCATTACCGATGAGACCCGAAAAGAAATGAAAAAAGTACTTACTGAAATTCAGGAAGGCACATTTGCGCGTAACTGGATCCTTGAAAATAAAGTGGGACGTCCGTTCTTTAATGCCAAAAAACGCATCGAATCCGAACATCCCATCGAAATCGTCGGCAAAAAATTGCGCGGCATGATGAGCTGGCTGAAGAAATAACAGGCTTAGGATCGAAATTCGATCCGTTTTAAAGGAGCAATATACAATGGAAAGAATAAGCGATAAAGTAACCAAAGGTGCCGGCCGCGCGCCGCACCGTGCGTTGTTTTATTCCATGGGATATACCAAAGAGGATTTGGAGCGGCCGCTTATCGGTGTCGTCAACGCGCAAAACGAGATCGTTCCGGGCCATTTTCATCTGGACAGCATCGCAAAAGCAGTGAAGGAAGCGATCTCAAAAAACGGCGGAACGCCGATCGAATTTCCGTCCATCGGCGTATGCGACGGGATTGCTATGGGACACAGCGGCATGCATTATTCGCTGGCCTCGCGCGAACTCATCGCGGACAGTATTGAGACCATGGCCATGGCGCATGCGTTTGACGGGCTGGTGCTCATCACCAACTGCGATAAGATCGTACCCGGTATGCTGATGGCTGCGGCAAGGCTCAACATTCCTTCGATCATGATCAGCGGGGGGCCGATGCTTGCCGGCACGCTGAACGGAAAAAAAATCAATCTCAATACCACGTTTGAAGCCGTGGGCGCTTACAGCGCCGGCAAAATTTCAGTTGAAGAGCTGACCGAGGTGGAACAAAAGGCCTGTCCGGGCTGCGGATCCTGCTCGGGCATGTTTACCGCCAACAGCATGAACTGCCTTACCGAAGTGCTGGGCATGGGTTTGCCGGGAAACGGAACGATACCGGCGGTATTCAGCGAAAGATTCGCGCTTGCCGCGGAAGCCGGAAAAACGATCATGAGCCTTGTGAAAAAGAATGTCCGTCCGCGTGACATCATGACGGCGGAAGCGTTTGAAAACGCGCTTACCGTCGATATGGCGCTGGGCTGCTCCACCAACAGCGTATTGCATCTGCCCGCAATCGCGCATGAAGCAGGCGTTACCATTGATCTTGCCCAGATCAACGCCATCAGCGCACGAACGCCGAATTTATGCAAGCTGGCTCCGGCAGGCGCTCATCATATCGAAGATCTCTATTTTGCAGGTGGCGTACCCGCGGTGATGAAAGAGCTTGAAAAGAAAGATCTGCTTCATCTCGATTTGCTTACCGTAACAGGCAAAAGTGTAAAAGAAAATATAAAAAATACCGTCAATACTAATCAAGATGTCATTCACCCCGTGGATGCGCCTTATTCTCAAACCGGAGGCATTGCCGTATTGCACGGAAATCTCGCACCCGACGGATGTGTCGTCAAACGTTCGGCGGTCGATCCCGCCATGCTGCAGCACACGGGTCCGGCGCGCGTTTTTGACAGCGAGGATGACAGCATCAAAGCCATTTTGGGCGGAGAGATCAAAAAAGGCGATGTCATCGTGATCCGTTACGAAGGTCCCAAAGGCGGACCGGGCATGCGGGAAATGCTTTCACCGACTTCCGCGGTCGCCGGCATGGGACTGGATAAAGATGTGGCCCTTATAACGGACGGACGCTTCAGCGGCGCCACCAGAGGCGCTTCCATCGGCCATGTCTCACCCGAAGCGGCAAGCGGCGGCCCCATCGGTCTTGTGCGTGAAGGGGATATCATTCAAATCGATATCAACAACGGTATCATCCGTTTGGATTTGGGCGATGAAGAGCTCAGTGAACGAAGAAAAACCTTTGTAGCCAAGGAACCGAAGATCAATACCGGATATTTGAAACGATACGCAAGAATGGTAACTTCGGCTGATAAAGGAGCTGTTCTCGAATAGAATTATTGAAGGAAGGGGCAAGAAAATGGCTCGTCAAATAAAAATTTTTGATACG
>DAITPG010000204.1:0-4980 GCA_036833715.1 Eubacteriaceae bacterium
TCGAGCCGGTCCGGCTGCGGCGTTACCGGCTGCTGTATTTCCGGTTGAGATCCTTGGGATAATGCATTGGGATCGACCACTTTGTTTCCCATCCAGCTGATCGTGTTTTTCATATTAAAATACACCTCCTGCATTTTTAAGTTTCTGCATAAGACGGCATTGGATTGTAAAAGCAATGATCATTGATTCTTGTGAACCAATATCCCGTCTTGTTATAGGGGAAAAAGTTGGGGCAATCCGGCTTGAACGGATTCATGTACCATAAAGAATCGGAACCCGCGCCCGAATAAATGCCGCCGTTCATTGCCCAGTCGGCGACCTGGTAATGGATATCTTCAGGCGTGGCCGTCCATACATTCTGCGTGTTCGGAACACCGCCGATGACGGTTTTATAGCATGAGTACTGGCACGATTGTTCAATGACCTTACGCAAATCGCCCTGGCATATTCTTTGATATTCGCCGTATGCCACTCTTACTCGGTTCATACATACGGTGGCGACAGCCCTCATTCCGGCGATGCCCTCGCCGCCCGCCTCACACTTAATGAGCCTTGCAAATAATTCCCTTGTATCCACGTTCTTCACCTCGGTTTCATAGTATTCTCATTTCAAACGGTTGTTACAAATCTCCGAGGTTATCTGTGCTTGATGCGAAGGAATTTTTTCGTGGATTTTCGCCAGGGAAATCTACTTTGGCGTTCAGTGTTAATAAACAACGCAAAATAAAAAACGGCTTGATGGCCGCTTTTTTTGGTGTAAGTATTTTTGATCGTTTAAATATCGGACGGAACATATTTTGAAAAGATTTCAACGTATCGGGAACCGAACGTAATGGATGTGATTAGCGTATACGGAATTTCCAATAAATCTTCGTCCCATATGCCGTCAGCGTCAAACTTTCTGAAAAGCACCTTATTGCTTAAAACCTTAACGACTTTTCCTATCGCATATTCCCATTCTTCCTCATCCAAGCTTTCTTTTTCAATAATGATATTGCGTCCAAGTTTTTGCAGAGAGGTAAGAGCGATTTTCCAATCCGTAATATCGACCTCTGGTACCGTTAACTGATCTAGTAAGCCTTCGGCTATGTCAATTTCAAGGCACTTATCATCCTTGATTCCCGCTTTTACAACGTCTCGGTATCTGCGTATGGAGAAGCCGTCCAAAATAAAATCATCCTCTTCGGCGCCCAAAAACAATCGGTCATCGGCTTTAAGCACAAAGTAATACCTATAATTTAAATCGTACTTGAAAAATACCCTGCAAATTTTATGAGGGTCAATGGATGATTTGATTAGGTCTTTGATTTCTGATTTGTTCATATTACAACCTTTTATTTAAAAATTAAACAAGCTAAATAATGTGACAAAAACTAGACTTCGATAATATTATATTAATTATTTGTTTAGTCAAATAATGTTACTTGACAATTTTTACAAGACTTTACAACCCTTTCTTTAATTTCATCAATTTCTTCTATTTCACCGCACAAAAGCGGTGAAGTATTAATATGTTTAGTATACTGATTTTGAGCAATCTCCGAATTATAGTTTGCATAACAATATAGGCAGCCATTTTTGCAGGTATTATACATGCCGATATCTATACTTTCAAAGCAACCACATTCTATTCGTTGATTTTTATCTTTTTTAACATCCAAAGTACATCCAATAATTTTTTCTAGAAGCTCCTTGTCAATGCAATGTGAATGAGTAAAACCAAATTTATGAACATCAATTTCTTCAGCACAGGTATCAATTTGTAAATCGTAATTATCGGCTATGGAGGAGATCTTTTCCATTAATTCAAGCTTTTGTTGCATTGTTATGCTTGCTATTTGGAGCTGTTTCATGTTTCTTTCCGTTTTAGGATAGTAGTCGATAAAGCTTACTGTACATTTATCAGTGAATTTATGAAGTTTGCTAGCCAATATTTCGAAATACTTACAATGATATTCTATTGTATACTTTTCATTCAAAAATATCGGATCATATCTCCAAACGACTCTGTCCTTCCCTATTTGTTTTGATAATTTTTGGAATGACGGAATAATTATGTCGTTTTTTGACGGTATATTCCGTTCGACATCCTTACCATACGCATTTAATGTGAATTGAAAATAGTATGGGTAATTATTAATTTCATTAAGCCGTTCGATCATTGGAGTTGGGTTTTTTGTCCAGAAAACAATGCCATCTACAATATCGGGTGAGAGACTGATTTTGCTAATCTTGTGAATATTCATTGGATTACGTACATAAACATATCCCTCTTTTATTCTACTGAAAAACCAATCAGAATAATAACTCGGGATATCTGTACGTCTACTCGCACTGATAATCATCGCTTACCTTCTTTATTATCAACTGAGCACTTGCACAAGAGCTAAATGGTTGATAATTACTTAATTTCTTTGGCAATTCAATTTTAAGAGTATTACTTTCATATTCGGTGCCATATTCATAATGAGTTGTTTTATTACTATTGAAAAAATGAAACTGTTTATACGCAGGCTTGGATATTTGACTTAATAATTCATCGAAATGTTCTCTCCCACCATCCATTTTTGTAGTAAGATTGATATCATTTAGAACAATATATGTGTTTATATGCATATCTTCATTTATAAATCTTGCTATCTTCGATATAAATTCTTTAAATTTATCATTTGGGCAATGTTTTTGCATATCAGAAAAAACATATTGAAAAATTATAAGATCTGGTACCCATTTTACTTTAATAATGGTATCAATAAGTTCTAAAACATCTATATAAAAAAATTTTGCTACATATTGGTCTTTATTATACGATCTAATCTTTTTATGAATATTCATCCATACTTTTTTAGCTGGATCTATACCTCTAAATTCTAATGATTCAAATTGGTAATCTTCTTGCTCCTTTAAATAGTCCAAAGCAAATAATTCCGTACACGGCCCACAGCCTACAGACATTACTTTGAGATGATTTTTATCACGCAAATCTTTTAGTTGTTGCAATGCATAAGTAAGTTCTGACATATATTTATATGAATATTTGCATGTATAAAAGTTTGCCATATTAGGGCAATCATATTCTCTAGGTGCAGGTGCTGCTTTAGGTGTATGTATGTAATGAAGGCATTTATCACAATGATTGTCTGGACAATTGTTACCATATGTACAATTGTCACATTGCTTGTTTTTATATTCAGTATCACAAAAATCAACAATATCTTCAACTAGCATATTTTTTCTCCCTATCATTTCAAATTAGCGATCATGCATTAAATTTAAACCAAATCTTGATACATACTTTAATAATTATATACCACCATCTACCATTTATCAATTGAATTTCCACCCCTTCACCCAAATTACGACATATTTCTATCCACTCACCTACACCACCACCACAAACAAAAAAACGGCCGTTAAGCCGTTTTTTCAAATATTCATAAAATCAATGCCTTATTCCAACCCATCCCAAAAGCTGTCGAAAGCAGCCTTATCCACTTCAAAAAACAAATCGGCGCCGCTGAAGTACACATATCCGTCCTTAAACAGCCGCAGCTGCGCACCTGTGCCGTCCTTTAAAGTGATGGTCACAAACTTCTGGCTGTCCGCGCCCTGCTCCTCAAACAAACGGGAAAGGCCGTCCGCAGCGCGGGGCGCCGACGCGTCCAGCGCCTTCAAAAAGGCATCCATGCCCGCGGCGTCGGTATACGCCTTCACCTGCTGCAGTCCGTTGTTCCAGCTGTCAAAATTCTCATAGGTGACGGCTTTGATGTTGCCGGCAAGCTTCAGCAGCCCAAACAGGTCGGTGCCGCTGTTCACCTTTAGGCCGTTTAGACACTCAAACAGCTGCGCATACACAACACCGTCGATGCTTTCGTACGACATCAGGCGGAAGCTCGTGTCATAGCCCTTCACGCTGTACACCTCCTGCACGCCGATGGTGGAAGCAAACTCCACGGCATAATCGCTCTGCTTGCTCCATTCCGTCAGATTCCCCTTGGTGACGCCCAGCTTTTCGCCCATCAGGCTTTGCGCCGCTTCGGGGCTGACAGCCGTGCCGCTGTCGGTGTAGATTCTTCCTTGGTACACGATCAGCGGACGCATTTTGCCCGCAACCGCTCCGTCAGCAGGCAGCTCTATTTTGGGGATCGTCACCCCTTTGCCGCTTGCAATATCGCCGAAGCCCCAGCCGTTTATATTCGCGAAATAAAAGCCGAAGCACAACACCAGCGCCAGTCCCGCAGCGGCTGTCGCCAACTTTAAGGAATTTCTTCTTTTGGGTTTTTGCTGCATTTTTGCCTGCAGCCTTGCCTCCATCGCTTCGTCGGGCTTTATCTTCCCGATCACGCGTTTAATATCCGATGATTTCATAGATTTTCTCCTTCCAGCTCCATCTTCAGCAGCTCGCGCCCGCGCCGCAGCCGCATCTTTACGGCGGATTCGCCGATTTTTAGAATTTCCGCGATCTGCTTTACCGAATAATCCTCATAATAATACAGATAGATCACCGTCTTATACTTGACGGGCAGCCGCATGATATCCTCCATGATGCCGATCTCCGCCGGGTCGTCATAATACGCCTCCATCTCCTCGGTCTTTATGACTTTGCGGTGCCAGGCGCTGCGCTGCGTATCCTTGCACAGATTGACGGCGGTCCTGATCAACCAGGCTTTCTCATGCTCCCCGTCGGCAAACGCGGGTGAATGGGTTAACAATTTATAGAAGACCTCCTGCATGATTTCCTCCGCGTCCTCCCTGCTGCCCAGATAAGTCATGGATATTTTAAACAGCATGTCTGCGTATAGCGCAAACGCTTCGGAAAAATTGCTGCCCGGCCGGTGGTACAATTTTTGCATGTTCGATCTCCTTTCACCCTTAACACGATCTACGGGGCGTTTCGGTCACTTTATATTTCAAATTTTTTAAACTTCCGAACTCAGTATACTATGGCTTGGCAGCGGCAGCCAAGCGCTGCGCTGATAT
>DAITPG010000205.1:0-4950 GCA_036833715.1 Eubacteriaceae bacterium
AATGTGGGTCTATGCCATAACCAATGCCGATCCCATGCTTACCCAAAAATTCAGCCCCATAGCCATACAGTTTTTAAATACGCAGGGCATAGACGGCAACAAATTAATGTATACCTGCAATGTTGATTTCGTAGAATTGAAAGTCTACGGCCGCACCGTTCAGGTATCCAAAATAAAAGCTTCGGATATCGAAGCGATCGCCGATCTTTCCAATATCAGCACTGAGGGCACTTATACCGTTGAAGTGATCATCAAAGGCGTTCCTGAGAGTTTGGATAAAGAAATCACTCCGAGATATTTAACGATAGAAGTCAGTAAGCTTACGGAAAAAAAATCTAATTACACTATTGATCTAAAAGGTACGCTCGAAGAAGGCTATGCCGTATTGGGACACAAGGAAGATACCAAAAACGTCAGCATTTCGGGCAGCGCTGTAGCTACGTCAAATGTTGATAAAATCATCGGTGAAATTGATCTAAGCGGAAAAAATACCGACTTTACATCCTATGTAACCTTGATCGCTTATGATAAAAACGGAAGCAAACTGAACAATGTAACAATCAGTCCTCAGCAAATCACTTCGAATGTATCGGTGGGTAAAACAAAGATCGTGGATTTAATAACGGCTACCACAGGCGCTTGCGCTGCCGGTTATGCAGTCGAAAAGGTCGTGCTCAATCCCACTCAGATAACCATTGCAGGGAAGGAAGACATCTTGGCATCTCTTGGTGCTATACATACCGAAGACATAGAAGTCTCCGATAGGGATGCGTCTTTTTCGAAAACCGTAAATCTTGTAGTGCCCGATGGTATCGTAATCGTCAGCACCGCAAAAATTACCGCGAACATAACAATACAGCAGTTAATAGAAAAAACTTTTACGTATGACAGCTTGCAGATACGCAATACACCCATAAACTTATCCTGCGATCTTTCGGCCTTTTCAAGCCTTGATATGACGATACAGGGATTTGCAAGTGATTTGGATGCGATAACCAAAGATAAGATCGTCATCTATATAGATCTTAACAACATGAGCGAGGGCTCATATACGATGGATATACTTTATGAACTGCCCGATGATATCCTACTGAAGGCGATTAGCTTGACAAAAGTCGAAGTAACTTTAACGAAACAATAACTCAAAGGAAAAAATATGTATTATAAAGTAGACGATATAAAAATCAACATTGACGAATTGATAAAAACAAGACCGCGCGAAGCGATTATCCGTAAATTGAATTTAAAAGAAGAACAGGTCAAAGATTTTTCGGTTCTCCGCCGCTCACAGGATTCGAGATTCCATAACAGCGCCGGGATTTTTCATGTGTTCAGCGTGTACTTTGATTACCCTCAAAAATTGAGCGGTAAATTTAAACCTTATTCGAAAGAAAAGGAAGCTGAACAGATCGTACCGATATCACCGGAGAAATGCAAGGCCGTTATTGTCGGATCAGGACCCGCAGGATTGTTCTCCGCTTTGCGCCTGCTCGATCACGGTATTGCGCCGATAATCGTTGAGCGCGGCAAGGATCTGCCCCAAAGAAGCGCTGATGTCAGACGTTTCTGGGATGAACGTATCCTTAATTCCGAATCCAACGTACAGTTCGGTCTGGGAGGCGCGGGTACGTTTTCTGACGGAAAATTGATGAGCAGGATCAAAAGCGACCGAACAAAATACGTCGCAGAAAAGTTGGTGGAATTCGGAGCGGATGAGACCATCCTATACGGCAGCAAGCCTCACATCGGTACGGACAAGCTTCGTAAAATAGTGGCCGATGTCAAATGTTCTATCGAAGAAAGAGGCGGGGTTTTTCTGTTCAAATCCAAAATGACGGATGTATTGATCCGCAACGAGCGTATCGAAGGGATCATTATAAATGACAAAGATATGCTTCCGTGCACCGATCTAATACTCGCATTGGGGAATTCTGCAAGGGATACTTTTGAGATGCTGCATAAAAAAGGGGTAGCTGTCATAAGTAAGCCTTTCGCTGTAGGCGTCCGAGTGGAACATCCTCAGGAAGTGATCGACCGCTACACCTACGGAAAATATGTGGGGCATCCGGTTTTAAATTCTGCCGAATATCAACTGACTTTTCATGACAGCGAATCCGGACGGGCGGTTTATTCCTTTTGCAATTGTCCGGGCGGCCTTGTCATCAACGCTTCGAGCGAAACTGGCGGCATTGCCGTCAACGGAATGAGCTTCAGCAAGCGAAACAGTAAAACGGCAAATGCAGCCATCGTTGTAACGGTCGGACCCGAAGATTTTAAAAGCGCTTCGCCGCTTGCAGGCATGGAATTTCAGAGAGAACTGGAGCAGAATGCATATATTGCCGGCGGAAGCAATTACAACGCGCCGGTTATGCGTATAACCGATTTCTTGGAAAGAAACAATACAGAACCCTGTTCTCCGACGATAAAACCCGGGACGGAGTTTGTGAATATAGAAAGCTGCCTCCCCCCGTTCATTACATTATCACTAAAAAATGCGTTAAACGCTTTTTGCAGGCAGATCGAAGGATTTGATTGCGGCATTATGACAGCGCCCGAAACGCGCACTTCCTCTCCGATACGTATTTTACGCAGCGCCGATACCATGCAAAGTGTAAATGTTGAGGGTGTCTACCCTGTGGGGGAAGGTGCCGGCTACGCAGGCGGAATTATGAGCAGCGCAGTTGACGGAGTAAAATCGGTGGAGCAATTGGTCATAAAATATAAAAATCTATAAATTTCTTGGGAGGTAATCATGAAAAGACTTTTCGGTACGGACGGAGTAAGAGGTATTGCAAATAAGGATCTGACGCCGCAGCTCGCATTTGAATTGGGCCGCGCGGCCTGTTTGTTTTTAGGCAGCGATGAAAAGCAGCCTTTATTCGTTATCGGAAAGGATACCCGATTATCCTGCGCGCTTTTGGAAACATCGCTTGCCAGCGGAATCATGAGCGTAGGGGGTAATGTAATTTCTTTGGGTGTCATCCCCACACCTGCCGTTTCGGCATTGACGCGATATTACAAGGCGACTTCCGGGATCGTGATCAGCGCGTCACACAATCCTTTTTATGATAACGGCATTAAATTTTTCAATAATTCTGGCTTAAAACTGGCGGATAAGATAGAGGATGAAATTCAGCATGTCCTGGAAGAACGCCCCCAGCCGGACGGTTTTATCAATGAAAAAGTCGGCAATATGAAAATTGTGCGCAATGCCGGTGATCTGTATCTTGCTTTTTTGAAGGAAGCCATGCCTAAAATGGATTTAAGCGGATTAAAAATCGTTCTGGATTGCGCTAACGGCGCTACCTATTTGACTGCGCCTGAAATTTTCAGCAAGCTTGGCGCCGAGATCAAAGTACTGTCCTGCAAACCAAACGGAGTCAACATCAACGATAATTGCGGATCGTTGCATATTTCTAATCTGCAGCAGGAAGTTTTAAAGGAACATGCTGATTTTGGATTGGCTTTCGACGGCGACGGTGACAGGTTGATTGCCGTCGACGAAAACGGCAAGGAAGTCAACGGCGACGGCATCATGTACATCTGCGCAAAATACTTAAAAGCGCACAAGAAGCTTCATAAAAATACTTTGGTCGTCACAACCATGAGCAATATGGGGCTGAAGATCGCTCTGCAGAACGAAAATATCGATATCGTTGAAACCAATGTCGGTGACCGCTATATATTGCAGAAAATGATCGAGGAGGGCTATAATTTTGGCGGAGAGCAGTCGGGACATATTATTTATTCCGATATCAATACAACCGGTGACGGAATCGTTAGCGCGCTGCTACTTTCCAATATCATCAAAGAAAGTAAAAAATCTTTATCGCAGAATGTTGCTAATTTTATAACCTTTCCTCAGGTACTTATCAATGTGCGCGTAGATGCCGATAAGAAATTCGCGTATCAGGATAATGCGGAAGTGGAACAGGCAATGAAGATACTCACAAAAAAATATGCGGGCGAAGGAAGAATTCTGCTTCGGCATTCGGGAACGGAGCCGCTCGTAAGGATCATGATGGAAGGAAAAAACCACTCACAAATTTTTGAGGATGCTTCCATGCTGGCGGATATGATTGCCCGAATTTCGAAATAATCCGCCAATGCAATTAATTTTATTAAGTTATTTTAAATAATACATAATAAGTCATTTTAAATATGCACAAAGGCGTTTCTGCTTTATCAAGATGATGGTTAAAGCAGAAACGCCTTTGTTTTTCACAAATCACGCTGAAATTACAGCATGGCAGCTTCGTCATATTCTATCTTCAGTTGATCGAACACCTTTTTAACTGTCGTTATTTCCGTTGCTTTGTATGCGTTCACGCCCGCAAAAGCAAAACCGTTTTTAAGCAGCCCTTTTTTTGCGTTGATCAACGCAAGCGCTATACAATATGGACTTTCCTTAAATTCACAGGTCGTAATGCAATGAAAAGGGCATTTAAATGGCACTTTTTTACCATCATTTACGTCTTGTATAAAATTATTGATGATTGCTCTCCCGGGCATTCCCACAGGACTTTTAATGATGCCTATGTCATTTTTTTGGGCAGCGATATACGTATTTTTAAAATCGATCGAAGCATCACATTCATCGGTCGTAACAAAACGCGTAGCCATTTGAACACCGGACGCGCCTATCTTCATGATTTCATAAATATCTGCACCCGTATAGATGCCTCCTCCGGCAATGATCGGTATCAGCCGGTCAAATCGTTTTTCATATGGTTTGATTTCTTCGATCACTTCCGTAACAATTTTCTCTAAAGAAAAATTCGGATCATCAAGCTGTTCCGTTTTATAGCCGAGATGCCCGCCAGCCTTAGGACCTTCGACCACAAAGGCATCAGGAACATAGGCATATTTATCAAACCATTTTTTAATAATGATCCTGGCTGCTTTCGCCGATGAAATGATGGGAACCAACTTGGTTTTTGAGGTTTTATC
>DAITPG010000206.1:0-4937 GCA_036833715.1 Eubacteriaceae bacterium
TTGCGGCCCTGTTGGGAGCGGAAAAACACAGAAATTGATTGATCATGCCAACAACGAACTGAACAACACCAACGGCCTTATCGTGTTTATCGATAAATACGATAAACACATGCTCGACATCGACAAACAAATACGTTTCATTAACGCCAAGGAATTTTCGGTAAACAACAGCGATAAATTCATTGGCTTTTTATGCGGAGTCGTATCCGCAAATTATGACATCAATCGCATTTACATCGACAACGTCAAAACGATAGCCAATCTTCAGAGTGAAGAAAGCATCAAGGAACTGATTTCGAAAATCAACGATCTTTCGGGCTTGGCCGAAGTTGAATTCTATATGACTTTCGATTCGACCGACACCGACAGCATCGATAAGAAAGAATGCAAATATCAGACCGTATAAATGGAAAGTCTTTACTATAAGTATTCCGACTATTTGAAGCAAACGTACGGTGAAAAAGTATATAAACTGCCGGTAAACCTGCCGGTAAGCTGCCCCGTAAGAGACGGAAACCTCTCTTACGGCGGCTGTATTTATTGCGGTGAAAAGGGTGCCGGTCACGAATCGCTGGATGCTAAGATCGGCATTGAAGAGCAGATACAAAGAAATGCGGCTTATATATCAAATAAATACAACGCAGCTTTTTATGAAATCTACCTTCAAAATTTTACCAACACTTATATGCCGCCGCATGCATTTGAACAATACGTGGAGCGTGCCCTCGGCTCTGTCGGGGGCATTAAAATTCTGACGGTTTCCACGCGGCCCGACTGCATCGCCGAAAATTATCTGGAAATTTTGGCTAAAGCCGCTGATAAATATGGCGTAAATGTTACAATAGAGCTGGGTCTTCAAAGCATCAATCCCTTAACGCTTAAAATAATCAACCGAGGACATTCTCTGGCGGAATACATAGATTCGGTTCTTCGTATCAAACCTTACGGCTTCGCAGTATGTACTCATTTGATCAGCACCCTGCCCTGGGACAGCGATGAAGACATCATCGAGGCGGCCAAGATCATCAGCGTTCTAAAGACGAACAGCGTCAAACTGCACGCGCTTTATATTGAAAAAGACACCATGCTTGAAAAAATGTACTTAAACCGTGAATTTGAAATTTTACCGATAGAAACCTACGTTAAGCGGACGTCTGATTTTATCGAGTATTTGAGACCCGAGATCTCGGTGCAAAGGCTAAGCGGCAGAATCCCCAAGGATGTGAGCGTATTTGCGAATTGGGACAGGAGCCATTGGGTGCTGACGGATATGGTTGCCGCGGAGCTTGAAAAAAGAGGTTCGTATCAGGGAAAACTATCCGATTATGGATGTTCTCGCGCCGTAAAGCAATTTATAACGGGAGATGAATATGGAAATTGATGCGCTTGATATCGATTGGACTACATTTTTATTGCCTTATAAGCAGGCGGTAAACGAGCTCCAATTGAAATTTTCGGTGCTGAAGGAACAATACCTGCTAAAGGGCGAGTATTCGCCGATTCAAAATGTATTCAGCCGAGTCAAAAGCCCTGACAGTATTTTGGAAAAAGCAAAAAAATACGGATATACGCTTGATCAGATCGATTATAAAATCAAGGATATTGCGGGTATCCGTATCGTAACGCAATTCGAAGCGGACGTGGTTCAAGTGGCTGCGCTCATCAAGCTTCGCCGCGATATGAGAGTGGTCACCATCAAAGATTATATCGCAAATCCAAAGCCCAGTGGCTACCGAAGCATCCATCTGATCGTGGAATATGAGCTCGATACGGTAAACGGAGCCGAAACCATCCTGTGTGAAATACAGATCCGTACGCTGGCCATGGATTTTTGGTCCACCATCGAGCACTCGCTCAATTACAAGTATAAAGATGCCATGCCGCCCAATATTCAGGAAAGGCTGGTGCTTGCGGCGCGCAGCATCAAGGATATTGATGGTGAAATGGATATGATCAAGGACGAAATCACCGACGCCCAGCGTTTGTTCCGCCGTAAATCCAACATCATCAACGCGATCATCGAAGACTTAAACCGCCTGAGCCGCTACGGAAAAAAAGACATGATAAAAAAATATTATAAAATTTTTGCCGAAATGCGAGAATCGGACAATACACTGCAGCTGACGCTGCTTCAAAAGGAACTCGAAAAAGAAATACGCACATTTTCCGATAACACTATCTAAATAACAGGAGGGGCTTGAAATGGCTATAATCTCAAGCAAAGAAATGATGCTCAAGGCATATAAAGAAAAATACGCCGTGGGAGCATTTAACGTAAACAACATGGAGATCATTCAGGGCATTATGGATGCCGCGCTGCAGGAAAGATCACCGCTGATCCTTCAGGTTTCCGCAGGTGCCAGAAAATACGCAAAGCCTGCTTATCTGATGAAACTGGTCGAAGCCGCGATCATCGATACGGGCTTGGATGTCGTATTGCATCTGGATCACGGCGAGGATTTTGAAATATGCAAATCCTGTGTCGACGACGGGTTTTCTTCCGTGATGATCGACGCCAGCAAATATCCGCTGGAAGAAAACATCCGCCGCACGCGCGAAGTCGTCGAATACGCGCATGCGCACGGCGTTCCTGTGGAAGCCGAGCTCGGCACGCTGGCCGGCGTTGAAGACAACATCAGCGTTTCCGAAAAGGATGCTTTATTTACCAATCCCGAGCAGGCCTGCGAATTCGTCGAAAAGACCGGCGTTGATTCTCTGGCTATTGCTATCGGAACCAGCCATGGCGCATATAAATTCAAAGGCGAACCGAAACTCGACTTTGAAAGGCTCGAAAAGATCGTTGCGCTTCTGCCCGGTTTTCCCATCGTGCTGCACGGCTCGTCCAGCGTCCCCAAGGAGTTTGTGGATCTGTGCAATCAATACGGCGGAAAAATACCCGGCGCGCAGGGTGTACCCGAGGAAATGCTTGCGAAAGCGGCTACCATGGGCGTTGCCAAGATCAACATCGATACCGATCTCCGGCTTGCCATGACGGCATCCATCCGTAAGGTTTTTGTCGAACAGCCCGAGGTTTTTGATCCCAGAGGGTATCTCAAGCCTGCCCGCGAAGCCATTAAAGCCATGGTGGCGCATAAAATGAAAAATGTGCTCAATTCCAGCAACAAGCTTTAAAATCACCTTTATTCAGAGGAAATCATGGGCTATTATACGACAAGAGGGCTGCGCGGCAGCAATCTTGAAGAATTGATCAATCGAACCAACAGGCAGTATTTTGAAGATGATCTTGCAGTCATTCAAAAGCTGCCTACTTCAATTAAGCCCGTGGAACTGGACAGCACGCGCGGCGTAATTACGCTGGCTTATTTTGACGAAAAAAGCACGGTCGATTACATGGGCAGCGTGCAGGGGATCCCCGTCTGCTTTGACGCGAAAGAGACGGCAAAAAAAAACCTGCCCATCGCCAATATTCATGAGCATCAGATCGAATTTATGGAAAAATTCATCAAACAGGGTGGAGTATCCTTTATATTGGTCAATTTTACCGAACAGGATAAGCTGTTTCTGCTTGATTTTATTACTTTAAAAAGGTTTTGGAACGATGCCAAAGAAGGAATGCGCAAATCCATCCCGATGGAGGCGTTTGATCCAAAACTGGAGATATTCCGCCATAAGCGATATCTGGTTCATTATCTGGAAGGCATTCAAAAATATCTGGAATTATCCGAAAAGGAGAACAACCCTTGATTGATATCACGTTAGACGGCAAAAAAATATCAGTGCCCGAAGGCACTTTAATCGAAGATTTAATTACTCTGTCCCCAATAAGCCATCAAAAAGTTTGCGGCGGACTTGTCAACAACGAGATACACAGCCTCCGTTACGAAGTGCTTCCGGATGAAAAAATAGAACTTCTTGATATCACCGGCGAAGTCGGCATGCGTATTTATATGAGCACCTTAATGATGATTTTCTCAAAAGCTTCCAATGCGGTGTTCCCACACAAGGAAATGTCCATCACCTATTCGCTGGGCGGAGGCATTTATTGCGAATTGAAAGACCGCACCCCGCTTACGCCTGATGACATACATAAGATCAAGGCCCAAATGCGCAAGATCATTACGGCTAACATCAGGATCATCAAGCATAAGATCGAATGGGAAGACGCCTATACGTTTATGCGCCGCCATAAAATGACCAGCTCAACCGAAGCGGATCTGATGCTGTATGTCCATGCCAAAGAAATTACATTTTACGAACTGGAAGAATATTTCGGTTATTATTATTCCAAGCTTTTGATCCATACCGGCGACATCGGTCTGTTTGATCTGATACCGTTTGAACCCGGCTGTGTGATCATGGCGCCGGACAGGAAAAACCCTTCCGTTCTTCGCGAATTCCGCGTGCAAAACAACCTCCACAAAGAATTTCAAACCTATGAGGAATGGTGCGCTCGGCTGAATGTTTCGGATGTTGTTTCACTCAACCGCAAGATCGAAGATAACAGCATTGTCAATCTCATCACCATCGCTGAAGCAAGGCACGAGCAGCTGATCGCAAAAATGGCGCAGGAAATCTATGCTCAAAAAGAAACGAAGCGCATTATTCTAATCGCAGGCCCTTCCTCTTCCGGCAAAACCACCACATCCAAACGCTTGCGCGCCCATTTGTACGCGCTGGAACTCAATCCCATCGCTATCAGCCTTGACAATTATTTTATCGACCGGGCGCTAACGCCGCTGGATGAATACGGACAGCCCGATTTTGAGAGCATTGAAGCCATCGATATCCAAACCTTCAATCAAAATCTGATCGATCTGATGCAGGGAAAAGAAGTGGAAGTACCCATTTTTGATTTCCTTGAAGGAAAGCGCCTTCCCTTGGGCAGAGTGCTAAAGGTTGATGCGGGAAGCCCCATTATCATCGAGGGAATACACGGCCTTAACGACAGGCTTACGCAGGACATAGCCCGCGAAAAT
>DAITPG010000207.1:0-4896 GCA_036833715.1 Eubacteriaceae bacterium
CTTGCTGTAATCATTGAATTGTTTTGTTTGATCACTGAAATAAATTTTGCCGGGCGCGCGCAAGAGGGACTGGGTCGTTTTTGCGTTGGATGCCAAAACCTCATCCGTTTTCATCGCTTTAAGGCCTTCCATCGGCGCGTTGGAAGTAAAAATAAACAGCGACTTGATTTCTTTGGGAAAAGCCGTACGAACAGGACCTTTTGTATAAAGCAGATTGCTGAACCAGACACGTTCCAGCATCGAGCGCAGCATGCCTGTTACGTTGCCGAAATACACCGGCGAACCGAAGATAACGGCATCCGCTTCCGAAAGCTTATCCAAAACAGGTGCAAGCTCGTCCTTCATGGCGCATTTGCTTTTTAACCCGCCCTTTACCTTACAGGCAAAGCAGCTGGTGCAGCCTTGGTAATTGTACTCGTACAAATGGATCAGTTCCGTTTCTGCGCCCTTTGACGCCGCGCCATCCAAAGCCTTTTGAAGCAGAGCGACCGTATTGGCGTTTTTGCGCGGGCTTGCGTTAAATGCAACAACCTTCATTATGTATACCTCCGATATTTTTGTTACTATTATATCATAACTTCGATAATTTTGATGGGATTGATAGGGTATTCGAAAAAATATTATCAACTGATCTTATTTAACCGGATGGATGCTTCTGCTCATGACAGCAATAGCGGCGGCAGCAAGAATTACGCCCATAACGGCCGGAGCGGAATGTCCCAGCATGACGTACAGCTCTCCGCCGAGAATGGGCCCGATGATACGCGTCAAGGCCTGAATGGCTTGGCTGCCGCCTTGGATTTTGCCCTGTTCTTCGAAGCTGACCGCATTTGAGGCGATGCCGCCCACTGCGGGCATAAAGACCGCGTCACCGAAGCCGTACACGACGGTGCCCGCAATAAACAAAGGATAGAAAGTGAAGATGCCGGAAGCCGCGATAAGTGCGTAGGCAGCCATTTCGCAAACCATACCGAGAAGGGCAATACTATCCTCTTTGAATTTTTTCAAAAGTATGGGCATAATGAAGCTTTGCGTCAGGATATCCGTCGCTCCCAAAATGGAAAATACGATACCAATGACTGCGGGTTCCCATAAGAAAGCATCTATGGCGAATTGTGAAAAAAAGGTCTGCAGAGAGCCGGCAGGCACGCCGATCAGAAAGATAGCAAAAAAAACGCGTCTAAGATTCTTGACGGAGAATACGCTTGCGAATTGTGTGAACGGATTTAAACTTGCAAGGGAAATTTTTTCTGAACGGCATTCTTTGCTGAGGCTTTCTGGCATAAAAAACGCGCCGTAAGCGACATTGAGCAGGGTAACGGCCGCTCCGAAGTAGATGGGAACGGAATATCCGAATTTTGCGAGCAGCCCGCCAAGCCCGGGTCCTATGATAACACCGATGCCCGAAGCAGCACCCGCCCAACCAAAGTATTTGACCCGCTGACCCTTGGGTGTGATATCAGCGAAATAAGCCAAAATAATACTGATGTTGCCGCCGGTAAATCCGTCTATGATGCGGCCCGCGAACAGCACCCACAAAGCTCCGCCGATGCCGAAAATCAGATAACCTACTGCGGAACCCAACAAACAAAGGATAAGGATCGGGCGGCGTCCGTAACGGTCGCTTAAAGCCCCGAGGCCGGGAGCTGCGAAAAACACACATACGGCGTACGAAAACGTTAGCAGCGCAACAGCCATGGCCTGATTTTCGGGATTGCTTACGTAGGGATGAACTAAGAAAGGTATTACGGGCGTAGTCAGTCCAAAGCCTATCCCGTAGAGAAGAACGGACGTCAGCCCGAATATGAGCGCTTTATGATCGACGGTCTGTTCTCGATAGTGATTCTTTTTCGATTTGAATAATTGCATGTGATCACTTCGTTGAGTCAATATTGTTTCCTCAGAAACATTCATATCGTAACATATTTTTGTTTCCGAGTCAACAAAATAATGAGTTTTAAAATGCTCTTTCCTTTGCAAGAAAGAGCTGTGAATTATTGATCAAAAATTTTTTGCGCGCCTTGTTTTTTTATCTCAACATCAAGATGGCGGTTATAATTTTCCACAAGGCGGAGCATGTCTTCATATTGCTTCTCTGTAATGTGTTCGAATACGGTTTTATCCCGTTCCCGAAATTCATCATGCAGGCCTTCGTGAATATGATACACTTCTGCGCCTTTACCGGTAAGCTTGAAATAGATCTCTTTTTTGTTCTCGGGTTTTTGGTAACTCTCGATCATACCCTTTTTTATGAGTTTTTTTGTCATTTTGCTGATGGCGCCTCTTGTCATATAAAAGGATTCGGCTAGCTTTGTCACATTGGTATCTGTGGTTCTTCCGATGTATTCGATGCAGTGAACTTCCGAAGATGTGTGGCCCTTTAACGTATCCTCCATTTTAAATTTATTAAGAAAATTCATCTTATTATATAAGTCACGCACGCCCATGATAAGCCGGTCTTCTTTGTTCATGTCCCCGCCTCCCGCATATAGGTTTATTAATTTCATTATAATGTTATTTTGTTTCTTTTTCAACAAAAATAAAATTTTGCCTGTAAGAGCAATTTTATATTGACAAACTATCGTTAGTTAGCTTATAATACTAACAGTTGTTAGTAATGCATCTCAATAGGCAATGCCTGAAACAATCGGTACCCTTAAAAAAATCATAGAACATCTGCTGATAATCGTATTACCAATATTTAACTCGGTTCGTAATTATCCGAATCGAAATAAGGAGGAATTATGTTTCAATTATTTTTCGGCAATTTATTTGCAGCCTTGACCACGTTTCTGGTTTTATCCATTCTGGTTTTTAGTTTTTATGTACATAAAAACAGCGCAAGGGTCACAAAATGGGGCCGCTGCATCTTTTTGTTTCTGCTTGCTGGAACAGCCGTCAGCGCATTTTCGGCTATCCGTGACAACTTCATGGCACCGGGAGCTGTTTTTGCTTTCACTGACATGCAGGCGCTCGTTTGCTCCGCCGCGGGTGTATTGATTTTTCTTGCGTCTATTGCGAGTCTGTTTTTTAAAAAGCAGACTGCGAAAAAGTCAGTCTTTACTTTTATGAGTATTTTGTTTATGATGCAGGTATTGACAGTAGAAATTTCAAGAATTATATATTTATAAACCGAGTAACGGAGAAAATCGATGACCACTAAAGAAAAGATCCTTATGGAAGCCCTTACCCTGTTTTCGGAAAAAGGCTTTGAACCGGTATCAGTACGGGATATTGCCCGCGCGGTGGGTATCAAAGAAAGTTCGCTGTATAATCATTTCAAAAATAAGCAGGACATTTTCGATGAGCTTTTGCGCCTGTATTCAAATCGCGGCGCCGAATTTTTCCGCGATATGCAGCTGACAGGAGACGATATGCAATTTGAAGCCGATGAACGCACCGTCGATTTTTACAACAGCATGACCGACGAGCAGTTTGCCGCAATGGGCGCCGCGATCTTCGAATATTATTTTACGGATGAAATCAACGTTAAGTTTCGCAGAATGCTCACCATTGAACAGTACCGCAGCCCGGAGATCGGCAGGCTGTTCCGCGATATTTCTTTTGACGCAAGCATCGAGTACCAATCGCATTTGTTCGCCGCATTTATGGAGAACGGTTTGTTTTCGAAAGCCGACCCTTACGTGCTGGCACTGGAATTTTTTTCACCGATCTTTTTGATCTTTTACAAGTATGACAACGATGCCGAAAGCCTGGCGCAGGCAAAAGAACTGTTCCTTAGGCACATCGAGCATTTCAGCAGGACGTACGGGACGAATCCCGTCAATAAATAACGATACGAAAGGACGAATTGATATGAAGATCACTGTCATAAACGGAAACATGCATCACGGCAGCACTTGGCACTCCAAAGAACTGCTGATGACGGAACTAAAAAAATATAATCCAACCGAGATCACGGAATTCACCCTGCCCGAAGACATGCCCGACTTCTGCGCGGGCTGCTTCTCCTGTTTTTTAAACGGAGAGCATACCTGCCCCCATGCGTCGCGCGTAACCCCCATTGTCACTGCGCTTGAGGAGGCGGATGTTATCGTGCTTACCTCGCCCGTGTACGGCATGGATGTATCGGGACAAATGAAAACTCTGCTTGATCATCTCTGCTTTATGTGGATGAGTCACAGGCCGAACCCAAAGATGTTTAATAAAGTCGGTGTTGTAATCGCAACCACCGCGGGCGCGGGGCTGTCCCATACAGCAAAAACGCTCAAAAACAGCTTGAAATTTTGGGGCGTGAAGCGCATTTACAAGGATCTAAATGCAGTATCGGCTCTTAAATGGTCGGATGTCAGCGAAAAAAGGCTGACGAAGATCACATCAGCTACTGCCGCGCTGGCAAAGAAAATCACAAATGACGTCAAAAAAATCGATCAAGTGCCGCTGCCGCTTTTCCGTTCTGTACTATTTAAAGCCATGATCGGTATGATGAAGAAAAATGATTGGAACCCGCGTGACCGCGACCACTGGAAGGACCACGGCTGGCTGGACGGGAAGAAGGCATTTTGAACAACTTCATAATCATATGATCTATGGAATCGATTTTCGCTGTCAATATTGACAGCGTTTTTTTATCTTACATGGAAGTTTAACAAATCGGCAGCTGAAAAGTTTAACCATTCGTATATTCAAACCTTATTTCGCCAACACTAATCCCAGAGGTGAAAACCATGCAAAAGAATGATAAAAATAAGATGGTAAAAGAACAGAAGCACGGCAAGACCGAGCAGCTGCACAATGAAACGGACGGATTTACGGTTCGCAACCAAAACGACGAACACAACGTACGAAAAGAGATCATGGGACGCAATACCAAACGATAGAGGTGAAATTATGGCAAAAAAAGGAATGAGGCGGCCGAGCCCGAAAGAACCGCAC
>DAITPG010000208.1:0-4886 GCA_036833715.1 Eubacteriaceae bacterium
TATGCCGAAGCCGTGCGTACCGTGCTCCCTTCCATGGACAGGGTGGTTCCCAAAGAATATTACCGTATAGAGAGGCAGATGCTTTCTTTTGAAAACGAGAAGCATCAGTTGATTTACGAGCTGATAGACGCGAAGACCGAAATGACGCTTCAGCAGCTCAAAAACAAGACTGAATACGGCGTATCCGAGATAAGGGAGATCCTTGCCCTGCTTATTAAAAAGGGCATCCTTTCCTCCCGTGAAGAATTCGTTACGCAGAATCATGAGCAATACGACGAATTTATTTCGCTCTCCGAACCGGATATTCCGCTTGAAGATTACCTTTTGATCGTGGGCAGCCGCGCCAAAAAGCAAAGAGAAATCATTGAATATCTCTTTGCTGCAGGACAACCGGTTTTAAAATCCGAATTAGTAAAGCAAACCTCCGTAGCCGGTCCCATGATAGCAAAACTGCAGGAGCTGGCGCTCATCAGCGTATTGCATAAAAGCAGGCAATATAAGCCACGCTCCGATACGGTCGGTTCCGCCGAAATGGATTTAACGTCCGATCAGCAAAAAGCGCTCGAAATCTTTCATGCCAATCTTGGGATCACTTCCAAAAAATATCTTTTGTACGGTGTGACGGGAAGCGGAAAAACGCAGGTCTATTTTAAAATGTTTGAGCAGGTTTTGCAGACAGGAAAGCAATGCCTGCTTCTTGTACCCGAGATATCGCTCACGCCTCAAATGATGCGTCTGGTAACCTCACATTTCAGCGAAGGCGTGGCCATCATGCATTCCAAACTTACACCTGCCGAACGTTACAGCGAATTTGTGAAGATCAAAAAGGGACAAGCAAAAATCGTCCTCGGAGCCCGCTCCGCCTTGTTTATGCCGTTTAAGGATCTGGGCATCATCGTGGTCGACGAAGAACACGAAACCTCATATAAATCCTCCCAGTCGCCCCGATATGACACGATTCAGACTGCCAACCACATCGCGCAGCTTACGGGCTGCACGCTGGTTTTGGCCAGCGCCACCCCATCCATGGAAACTTACTACAAAGGGCAAAACGGCACTTATGAATTTTTAAATCTGCCCAAAAGGGTCAATGATATCGCCATGCCCACCGTACAGATCACGGATATGCGCAAGGAACTGTACAGCGGCAACCGAAGCCCTTTGAGCAGAATCCTTCAAAAAAAAATCATCCAAAGACTTGAAGATAAAGAACAGACCGTTTTGTTTTTAAACCGCCGCGGGTATAATACCTATGTTTTCTGCCGCAGCTGCGGATATATAGAGAAATGCCCCAGCTGTGAGGTGTCGCTGACTTACCATGCCGAAGGGCAAAGGCTGGTTTGCCACTATTGCGGACACAGCAAAACGATACCGCAGATATGCCCCGAATGCGGCCAGCCCAAGATCAAGTACATGGGAACCGGAACCGAAAAGATTCAACAGAACATCGAGCAGCTTTTTCCGAGGGCGCGCGTATTACGGCTGGATTCCGACACGGCGCGCACCAAAAACGCCTACGAGATCATTTTGGATAGATTTTCCCGCGGCGAGGCGGATATTTTAATCGGAACCCAGATGGTCGTGAAGGGTCTCGATTTTCAAAACGTGACTTTGGTGGGTGTGCTTCTTGCCGATACTTCGCTTAATTTTCCTGATATCAATGCGGCTTCAAGAACCTATCAGCTGATCTCCCAAGCCGCTGGCAGAGCGGGAAGGCGCAGGGGCAAAGGCGAGGTCGTTTTGCAAACCTATATGCCGTCCGACCCTACGCTGATTTATTGCTCTCTGCACGATTACGAAGGCTTTTATCAATACGATATCGCGCACAGGCAGCAGATGAATTATCCGCCCTTTACCGAGATCATGGGTATATTTACCGCCAATGAAGATTTGGATGCCTGCATTGCGGACAGCGCCGAGATATTCCGCCAGGTCAAAGACTTCGCCGAGCGGTCAGAGTTTAATAATATTAAGTTGTATGAGCCCGCTCCGGCGTTTATACAAAAGCTGAAAAATAAATACATCTACCACATGCTCATCAGGTATGAAACCGATAGCTTGTTCAAAAAATACTTCCGAGAGAGCTACAACGGCATGAAGATGTCGGTCAAATCGAACGTATTCGTAGAAATCGATCCGATCACTTTATTATAATCATGGAGGAAACATGGCAATCAGAACCATCAGACAAGAGGGAGACGAAATTTTAAAAAAAGAAAGCAGAAAAGTGGATATCATTGACGATCGCATCAAAATGATATTAGACGATATGGCAGAAACCATGTATGAAGCCAACGGATTGGGACTTGCGGCTGTACAGGTGGGCGTACTCAGACAGCTGGTCGTCATCGATATCGGAGAGGGAGTGATCAAGCTTGTGAATCCCGAAATCGTGACCAGCGAAGGCGAGGAGCTCAGCAGGGAAGGATGTCTGAGTGTTCCCGTGCTCAATGGCATGGTCAAGCGCCCCGTAAAGGTAACGGTAAAAGCGCTCAATGAAAACGGCGAAGAGATCATCATCGAAGCGGAGGGTCTTTATAAGAAAGCGCTTTGCCACGAGATAGACCATTTGCGCGGCGTGCTTTTTACGGATATCGCCGAAAATCTGTTTGATCCCAAGGATGTGGATCTGGCCGAAATCGACGGCGAAGAATATGATGAAGAAGAGTTTGATGAGGAATTATAAATGAAGATCCTATACATGGGAACGCCCGAATTTGCGGTAGAAGCCCTTGCCGCTATGTACGGAGCCGGACACGATATCGTCGGTGTGGTTACACAGCCCGATAAACCAAATTCCCGCAGAGGCAATGAGGTTTTGTTTTCCCCTGTAAAAAAAGCCGCGATTAAGCGCAATCTTCCGGTGTACCAGCCTGCGTATGTTTCCTCTGCCGAGAGTAAAGAAACTCTTGCCTCGCTCAATGCGGACATCATTGTGGTCTGCGCGTACGGACAGCTGCTGAAGCCCAACATTCTAAATCTTACCCGATACGGCTGCATCAATATCCACGCGTCGCTGCTGCCCAAATACAGGGGAGCCGCACCGATGCACCGGTGCATCATCAACGGAGAAATCAAAACGGGCATCAGCATCATGTATATGGATGAAGGGCTGGATACCGGAGACGTTATGATTACAAGCGAAATATCCATTGCCGAAAATATGAATGTCGGAGAGCTTCATGACCTTATGAGCGCTAAAGGCGCCGAGTTAATCGTAAAGGCTGTCGAACTTCTCGAAACCGGAGAAGCGCCCAGAACCAAGCAAAACGAAGCCGATAGCAGTTACGCCGAAAAAATAACCAAAGCGGAGTGCGAAGTCGATTTCGATCTTCCGAATACTAAAGTTCATAATCTTATCCGCGGTTTAAACCCTTTTCCGGGAGCGTTTACCCATTTTAATGGGAAAATAATCAAGCTATTTGATACCGAAAAATCGGACGAATGCTATAATAAATCTGCAGGTACCCTTATCGGATTAAAAAACAACGGTATTGCAGTTGCCTGCAAAAGCGGAAGTCTTTTGATTAAATCCTTAAAGCCCGAAGGCAAACGTTTGATGACGGCAACAGAATTTTGGGCAGGGCTGCATCAAAAGGACGGCTTATTTTTCGGAAAACAAGGAGATTAAATTATGTACTGGTATTGGGATAACACTTTTTTGATATTGATACCCGGCATCGTTCTGGCGTTGTTCGCTCAATTTAAAATCAACGGAACGTATGCCAAATACAATGAAATAAGAAATTACAGAAATATTACTGGAGCCGAAGCAGCCAGACGAATTCTGGACGCGAACGGGCTTCAAAACGTTCAAGTGCGTCAAATTTCCGGTACCTTGTCCGATAATTACAACCCGCAGGATCAAGTCCTAAACCTTTCGGGCGATGTATATAACGGAACCAGCGTATCAGCCATCAGCATTGCCGCGCACGAATGCGGCCATGCCATTCAGCACCGCGAGCAATACGGCCCTATACGGGTAAGGACGGCATTGGTGCCCGTCGTCAACGCAGCATCCATGCTATCCTGGATTTTGATTTTGGCCGGATATTTTTTGCAGCTGTTCGGACTTACGACCATCGGCATCATTTTCTTCAGTTCCGTGCTTCTCTTTCAACTGGTCACATTGCCCGTTGAATTCAACGCTTCAGCCAGAGCATTGGTTCAGCTGGAATCGCTGGGCATTGCCACCGATACCGAAGTGTACGGGTCAAAAAAGGTACTCAACGCTGCGGCGCTTACCTATGTTGCGGCAACCATCATGGCCTTTTTGCAGCTGTTGAGGATCGTCCTGCTGTTCGGCGGCAGAAGAAGGGATTAATTACTTGATAATTTTGCCGCAGCGAACATACCATTTAAAAAGGAGTCAATTATTTGAAAATCAATATTTCACCCGCAAGAACCACTGCCTATAAAATTCTGTTCGATGTTTTGGAAAACAAAGCATTCAGCAACATTTCGATCAATAAAAATCTCGATCTGTCCTTAAAAAATGAAAATGACAGAAGACTTGCGGTGAATATCGTTTACGGCAGCATCAAAAAGCGCAACCGACTCGAAAAGATCATTGCTTCTCTTTCTACAGTCGAAACAGAAAAAGTCGATAAAAAAGTCAAAGTCATTTTGATCTTAAGCTTGTACCAAATTTTATATCTTGATAAAATACCCGAATATGCGCTGGTTAATGATGCCGTCAACATGAGCAAATTCTATGCGGGCATTAGCAGCTCAGCTTATGTGAACGGCATGCTGCGCAACGCTCTGCGAAACAAGAAGGATTTGCTAAAACCGGAAAAAGACTTTAAGGAATTCATGTATTATGAGTATGGATTTCCAAACTGGATCACCGATCTGCTTACTTCCCAAATGAACGCAGAGCAGTT
>DAITPG010000209.1:0-4860 GCA_036833715.1 Eubacteriaceae bacterium
GGTTTTGGCAAGCTTGACCACCATTTCCATCGTCAGCTTATAATTGGCGTCGGCATTGATGACATGGTCGGTCGGCGTGAGCACCACGATGGGATCGGCTTCGGGGTGCCGCTCGTTTTCGATTTGCTGCAGCGCGTAATAAACCGCCGGAGCCGTGCCGCGGTTGAGCTGCGGCTGATACATACGCTTGGCCGTGCGGTTGGCCAAAAATCGTTTGTAATCGTCTTTGTAGTGTTCAAAGGTAACGATGATCTGCGAAGATGAAAACGGTCTGTTGCGCTCAAGCGTGGCATCCAGCAGCGTTCTTGCGCCGGTTTGGATGGCAATGTCCTTGGACAGCTCCTTTTGAACAAAGCCGGAGCGCATCGAAGGCGGAAGGTCGCCGCCCGCAAGAAGAATATTGACGACCTCGGAGCGTTGTTTTTTTAAAGCCTTGGGATCGGCCAGCTTTTTAAAGGCTGTGCGCAGCGCGTTTTTCTGATTTCTTCCGATAAACGCGATGGCTGTACCCGCAGCAAGGAGCAGCGCGATGACTACGGCCGCCGCAAAGCCTCCCGCGGGAATATTTGAAAAGAACGCGGTAACAGCGCCCAAGGCGGCGGTTAAAAACAAGCCGATCTCATAGAGATGCAGCACGATGCCCCTGAAAAACAAAAAGACCGATACCGCCACCATCAAATAAATGCCCATGCGCAGCACGCCGTAAAAGTTGTCCGTTTTGGAAAGGTCCGCGCCCGCACTTTTTTTATCATGCCGCACGGAACGGCTGAGCTGTATGCGGTTGATGTAATTGTTGCGCAGCAGCATATGGTTATATCCCAGTAAAATCAGGTAATTTTCTATGTACTGTATCTGCTCTTCGATGTTGATTTTGCTCATGCGGTTGCGGCGGAACAGGCGGATAAAAAGAAAGCCAAACAGCGACGAGAAGAAGGCGGCGATCTCGCGCGCCCACCACAAAGCCTGATTTCCCTCGTTGAGCACGATCACAAACAAAAACGCCTGCGCCGAAAAAAAGATCGAAAGGATCTCGAGAAAGCGTTTGTCGTAATTGAGCTGCTGGTCTGAGAGTATTTTAAGCTGGTCGAGCAGCAGGTTGCTTTTCTCGCTGTCGCGAATCTTTTTGTCGCTGATGATGGCGCGCACTTGCTCGAGAGCCGCCGCGGCTCTTAGCCGTTTTTTTCCCTGTCGTTTGGCAATGGCAGACATACTGACCTCTGTTTTACGATAAATTTTTACCTTTTCATCTTAATGCATTGCGCGAAAGTTGTCAAATCTTTCGTGCATTTTGATGATAAGGAGAAGAATCAGCCTTGAAACAGAGTTCATTTTGCAGCAAACTTTATATCAAGATTTACCTATAGTTTTATTATTCGGTCGAGAATAAGTTTTGAGCTGAATGCTGAGAGGGGAATCAAAACAACAAGAATAATAAACAAAGCCAGATAATCCGTGAGGATATTAAAAGGCATCCATGTCTCCCATATAAACCTGAGCAATAAAAAATAGGCAATGAAACAAATTGCGGTAATTATATAAAATAATAATTTTCTTGTCATTCGTAATTTTCCTTTTTATTTATATTAAGCTAGTCATACCGCTTTTTAGTTAGTCTACATTACAGCCTCGGCTTTTGCGATCGTTTTTCCATGTCGTTTGGCGGCGGCAGACATATTGACCTCTGGTTAAGATGAAACTTATCTTTTCATCTTAAAGCACTGCGCGAAAGTTGTCAATTTTTCGTGCAATTTGAAGCCGGCTGTCTGAAGAATGAACCTGACTCATAAAGTGCACCGTTATTCACCATCGGAGCAGAGAAGATTTACTTATATTTCAGATCAAATACCAAATCATTGCCGAATTCGCTTAGATCGATCCAATGCATGGAAGCTTGGTTTGCCGGGAACAGGATATCGGCGACTTTATTTTTATTGACCGTCACATCGAGGGATTGATACTGTCTGCCGTCACTCAAAACAACCAATCCGGCCGGTTTTTTGTCAAGATGATCGTTCACGAAAAAATCTCCGGTCATGGAATAAAGAAAGGTTGAATCCATTAAAACATAATTGCCTTTCTCATCCATGCGATAACAAATTACGCCGCACCCGTTGTTTTCTGAAATAAATCCCACAATTTTAAGATCATCAATAACCTTGATTTGCACTAATTCTATATTTTCCGCTTCGCTGACATAATTTCTTTCACTAATCGTTTTAAGGATTGAAGCGGTGTCATTCCCATAAACCTTTTGCTCATTGTAGCTTTGCGTTATCAAATAGATTACACAAAAAATAAGTACGTGCGCTACTATTTTATTTTTCACGATTTTCATCCCCTGCCATTTATTATCGATTTATTTTGAGCTGATGCTCGGATATTTGTTAATAACGAGCGTCCAAAGCATAGCACGTTTATTCGTCCATAGGAGAACTTGCGTCCTTGATCTTCCATCTCGAATCTTCCCGGATCAGAAAAAGGTTTCTTGAATAAATCGCGTTTTTGACTTCACCCCAGTCACCTTCCACATATTGAAAATCATAAACGACCTTATAGATCAGTATATCTTTTCGCGGGATCGACCATGTTTTTTGAAAATCTTTATATTCCTCTTCATTCTCGACTTTTTCAACGCTGATCAGCGTTATGCTTTCTGTCATGTCAAAGCCGAAATCATTATATACTTCCAAATGGTCTTTGGTGAGTGTGCTCACCGCCTTATCATAATCCTTTTCGCTGATGAACTCATAATAATTGCGGATGAGCGTTTCCCCCTGATTGCTGTCATCGTCGGTAGGCTTGCCGCAGGCCGAAACAGAGCAAAGCAAAACAATTACAAATAAAAATCCGATGATTTTTTTAATCATCCCTATCCCCCTTTGACGTTTCTATAATATCTACTTATAAAACGTATCGGCGCGTCAAAAAGTAACACGGTATGCAAAAATTTAATAATTTATTATCACGGGGTTTGTAATACTATCGGTACAACATTGAAATTTTTCTGCGAAAACCTTTCATGTTTGTATGCTTAATCAGCAACTAAAATTCACGAATATCAGGTAATGATCTAAGATTCGTCTGCTGAAGTACAGAAAAACCGCCCCGAGGGACGGTCTTTGACTGTATTTACGGCGGACTATTTAAGCTCGCGTTTAAAATAAAACAAATATTCATGCGTGTAGCCGTTTTGCTGGTACGGAACAACGCTGATCATTTCCCAGCCTTGCATACCCAATTCATTCACAATATCGATGGAGTCGGTTTCAATCACCGGATTTGAAAAATTCAATAATCCTTTGTTGACGGGAAAGCTGAGCATTTTATATTCCCACTTCATTCTAAACCCCGACTTATATCAAACTCTTCCCGAAGTCATCTTGAGGGTGTTAAGCGTTTCCTTGGGAGCGGGTTCGGTGTTGTAGATTTTGGCAAATGCTTTATTGATGATATCCAGCCCCTTTTGCAGCTCCTCGTCCGTGATCACAAGCGGCGGCATCAGTTTAACAACTTCGTCGTTTCTGCCCGCGCGTTCCATCACCAGCCCGTGCGCAAAGCATTCGGCGGTGATTTTTTTGGCGAGGTCGCCGTCATGGGTGTCGATGCCGATAAGCAGTCCCATGCCGCGCATTTCGAGTTTTGGGTTCATGGGCAGAATATGTTTTTTGATGAAATCTTCGGCAATTTTGCCTTTTCTGCGCGTTTCGCCGTCAAAATCATACGATTCGCGGAATTCGATGGCTGCCTTCGCGCCCACAAAAGCGAGCTGCACGCCGCGGAATGTGCCGTTGTGCTCGGCCGGAGCCCAGATGTCAAGCTCGGGCTTTAAAAGCAGCATCGCCATCGGCAGGCCGTAGCCGCTGATGGATTTGGAAAGCACCACCATGTCGGGCACGATGCCCGCGCGTTCAAACGAGAAGAAATGTCCCGTTCGTCCGCAGCCGGTTTGGATATCGTCAACCACGAGAAGGATATCGTGCTCGTCGCAAAGCTTGCGCAGTCTTTGCAGCCATTCGACAGGCGCCACGCAGATGCCGCCTTCGCACTGAATGGTTTCCAGGAAGATCGCCGCGGGTTTTTCAACGCCGCTGTGGTCGTCGTTTAAGACCTCTTCTATATAGCGGATGGTGTCAAACGTTGCATAAAAGCCGTGCGGAAACGGCATAAAGGTTACGCCCACTCGGTTGACGCCGACGCTTTTTTCAAAGGAAATGCCGCTGGTTGCCGCCGCGCTGCCCATGCTCATGCCGTGGAACGATCCCGTAAAGGCAAAAATGCCCGAGCGTCCTTTGACCTTGCGCGCAAGCTTCAGCGCCGCTTCGTTGGCGTTGGTGCCCGTGGGGCCGGTGAAAGCGACCTTGTAATTGAGCTTTCTGGGTTTCAAAATCTTTTCCTGAAACACTTCAAGAAATTCTTTTTTTGCGCCGGCGTACATATCCAGCGAATGGGTAATGCCGTCGTCCTCAAGGTAGGCAATGATCTGCTTTTTTATGTAATCATTGTTGTGGCCGTAGTTGAGGGCGCCCGCGCCGCTGAAAAAATCGAGATAGTGGTTTTGATTTTCATCTGTAAGGGTAGACATTTTTGAATGGGTAAATACCACGGGAAAGCTTCTGCAATAAGAACGCACCTGGGATTCTCTTTCTTCAAAAATATTCATGCATTACCTCCGCTTTTTTATCTATTTAAACTGATTGATGTAAAGTTCCGCTAATTCGGTGTCTCCGCCGTAGGGCTGGGCGACGCCGTTGACGACCTGATAATGCTCGCTGCCCTTGCCCGCGATCAGCACAAGGTCGGCGCAGCTCATTTCAGAGATCGCTTTTTTGATGGCCGCGTCCCTGTCCACAATGATTTCGC
>DAITPG010000210.1:0-4857 GCA_036833715.1 Eubacteriaceae bacterium
AGCGTAGAAGCCGCCTTTGGCAAGCAGCTCTTCGTGCGTGCCCTGTTCGACGATGTCTCCGTCGTTGATGCATAAGATCAGATCCGCGTTGCGGATGGTGGATAAACGGTGCGCGATCACAAAGCTCGTGCGGCCTTCCATCAAGCGGTCCATCGCCTTTTGGATGAGGATCTCGGTACGCGTATCGACCGAGCTTGTGGCTTCGTCCAGGATGAGCACCTTCGGATCGGCGAGGATCGCGCGGGCGATGGTCAAAAGCTGCTTCTGGCCCTGCGAGATATTGTCCGCTTCCTCGTTGAGTACCATGTCGTACGAATCGGGCAAAGCGCGGATGAAATGATCGGCCTGCGCGGCTTTGGCAGCCTGCTCCACCTCGGCGTCCGTCGCGTCGAGCCTGCCGTAGCGGATGTTTTCGCGGATCGAGCCGTTGTATAGCCAGGTATCCTGCAGCACCATGCCGAAGCAGCTGCGCAGATCGTCGCGGGAAAAGTCTCGGATGTCATGACCGTCCAGCTTGATGGCGCCTTCATTCACATCGTAAAAACGCATCAGCAGCTTGACGATGGTCGTCTTTCCTGCCCCGGTCGGGCCGACAAGAGCGATCTTCTGGCCCGCTTTGATATCGGCCGAAAAATCGTGAATGATGGTTTTTTCAGGCAGATAGCCGAATTTCACACGGTCAAACACCACGTTTCCGTCTGCAATGATGGCATTGCCTGCCGGATTTTTTCCGTCCGCAAGGGATACCTTCGGGTTGTCTGCGACTTCTTCCTCTTCACCCAGAAATTCAAATACGCGTTCCGCGGCCGCGGCAGTCTGCTGCATCACGTTGGATATATTCGCGATCTGGGTGATGGGATGCGTAAACGAACGAACATATTGGATAAACGCCTGGATGCTGCCGACCGTCAGGGAGCCTTTTACAGCCAACCATCCGCCCAAAATGCAGATGACTACATAACCGACGTTGCTCACAAAGTTCATGATCGGCATGATCAGGCCGGATAAAAACTGCGATTTCCAAGCGGAATGATAAAGCTCGTCATTGAAACCGTCGAATTTTTCGATCGCCTTTTTCTCGCCGTTGAAAGCCTTCATAACCAGATGCCCGCCGTACATTTCTTCCACGTGGCCGTTGACGTGCCCCAAATAATCCTGCTGTTCTTTAAAGTATTTCTGCGTGCGCTTCATGACCTGGGTAATAAGGATCAGGGAAATGGGCACGATGCACAGCGCCACCAATGTCATCGGCAGGCTGATTGTCAGCATCATAATGAGCACGCCGATGATCGTCGTCACGGAGGTGATCAGCTGAGTGATCGTCTGGTTGAGTGACTGGCTCAGCGTATCTACGTCGTTGGTGACGCGGGATAATACTTCGCCGTGATTGGTCTTGTCAAAGTAACGCAGCGGCAGAAGATTGATCTTTTCCATGATCTTATTGCGCAGGTTAAAAGTCACCTTCATGGATACGTCGGTCATGATATACCCCTGCAAATATGAGAACACCGCGCTGATCACATACAAAACCACCAGCGTCAGCACAATATTTGCAATGTATCCAAAATCGATCCCGCTTCCGCCAGCGATCATATTCATCAGGCCGCGGAATAATTCGGTTGTGGCTTTGGCCAGCACCTTCGGTCCAACGATGGCAAACACCGTGGAAACGACTGCAAACAATACGACCAGAGCAATCTTAAATTTATACACCGCAAGGTAAGCTGACAGCTTTTTAAGGCTGCCCTTAAAATCCCTTGCCTTTTCTGTCATACCCATGCCGCCCATGGGGCCACCGCCCATCGGGCCTCTTCCGCCCAAGGGACCTCCTCTTCTCGGACCCGTCGGACCCGCTCCCGTCGGAATTTTGCCGGAGCCTTCTATGGGTTTGATCGGTTTGTTGTCTTCGCTCATTTCAATTCCTCCTTCGAAAGCTGAGATTCGGCAATTTCTTTATATACTTCACATGTTTTGAGCAATTCTTCATGCCTGCCGATGCCCGCGATCCTGCCTTCTTCCAATACGATGATCTGCTCGGCATCCATAATGGTGCTTACGCGCTGCGCGACGATCAGCATGGTAGACTCTCCGGTATATTGCTTAAGCGCTTTGCGCAGGGCAACATCGGTCTTGAAATCCAGCGCGGAGAAGCTGTCGTCAAAGATATAGATCGGCGCTTTTTTGATGAGCGCGCGCGCAATGGCCAAACGCTGTTTCTGTCCGCCGGAGACATTGGCTCCGCCTTGGGAAATCTCGGTTTCATATTTTTTATCGCCCGCCTCAATGAATTCGGCAGCCTGAGCGATCTTTGCCGCAAGCGCCATTTCTTCTTCGGTAGCGTCTTCTTTGCCGTAACGGATATTTGAGTCGATGTTGCCGGAAAAAAGGATGCCTTTCTGCGGAATATAGCCGATGTTTTCGTGCAGATCACTTTGGCTTATTTCTCGGATATCGATCCCGTCGATCGTAACGCTGCCCGAGGTGACATCGTAAAAACGCGGGATCAGATTGATCAGCGTTGATTTGCCCGAGCCGGTGGAACCGATAAAGGCGGTCGTCTGTCCCGCATGAGCGGTGAAGCTGATATCGCTGAGCACGTCGCTTTCCGCCTTTGCATATCGGAAACTGACATTTTCAAAACGGATTTCGCCTTTTACATTTGCGCCGAATGCTTTCGGTGCGGCCGGGTCGGTAATGCTCAGCGGCGTGTCGAGCACTTCGCCGATACGCGTAGCCGAAACCGAAGCTCTGGGCACCATAATAAACATCATTGCGATCATCATAAAGGCAAATACAATCTGCATCGCATATTGCATAAATGCCATCATATCGCCTACCTGCATCGTCGAGGCTGCGATCTGGTGTCCGCCGATCCATACGATCAGCAGGGTCATGCCGTTCATCAATAACATCATAAACGGCATCATAAACACCATTACGCGGTTGACAAACAGGTTGGTATCCGTTAGGTTTTTATTTGCCTGTTCGAAACGGCCTTCCTCATGCCTTTGATTGCCGAATGCGCGGATGACCATCATGCCGCTGAGGCTTTCGCGAGTGACAAGGTTCAATTTATCGACCAGCTTTTGGATAATCTTGAATTTCGGCATAGCAATAGAGAAGATGACCAGAATCACGCCGATGAGCAGCGCGACCGCCGCGCCGATGATCCAGCTGAGCGATAAACTCTGCCTGATTGCCATGATCACGCCGCCGATTGCCAGGATCGGAGCGTAGCACATCATCCGAATGCCCATATTGATCAGCATCTGCACCTGCACCACGTCATTGGTGGAACGGGTGATCAAAGAAGCCGTTGAGAAATTGTCAAATTCGTGACTGGAGAAGCTTTCGACTTTCGCGAATACATCTCTGCGCATTTTGCGGGCCACACCGGCGGCCATACGGGATGCGAAAAAGCCCACAAGCACGCTGGCTGCCGCTCCCACGAGCGTAAGGAGAAGCATTTGAATGCCCTTGTTGATAATATATCCGTTCTGGATCTTGGCTATGTCCGCGCCCAGTTCTTTGTAAAAGATTTTGATAAATGCCGTGCCAACCTGTGTTGTAAAGGACGAATCCGTATCGTTCGCAACCTTGATGGAGGGTTCAAATTCTGACGCGGGCATATAGCCGAACATCGGCAGCATTTTATACAGCTCATCAAAATCGATATCGACGGATGTTTGCTGATCCATGGGTTGGCCATCTGCGCCCGCAGCGCCTTTGGCTTGCGCGTAATTCATAAACGCGTACGCGGCACGCCCGAAAATATCTCCGGTCGATTGCATATCCGCATCTTCCTTGAGGATATAGATCGCTTTTGTCTGTGCGAGCGGATATTCTTCGGTGATTGCCTCCGCTGTGCCGCTGCCGGGTTCTACAAGCGTATAGCTTTCATCGATAGCCTTTTGATCATCGTCGCGCATAAAATATTTCAGCAGATCCAAGCCGTTTTTGCTGATGGCCTTCGGCGCCGATTCCTCAATACCGCCCTGCTGTATGCCGACATTAACGATATCCGACATCATATTCGGCAGGCTCAGATCCGTCATTGCCTGGCCAAAAAGTAAAAGCAGACACAAAACGATGATCCATGCGTATGACTTTAAGTATTTGAATACAACTTTCATTAAATAGTCCTCTCTGTAGAATCCGATGAACCGGCTGCCTTCAACCAAAACAATCATCGATTGGATTAGGCAAATCGGTTCAACGGAAGAATTCGATCAATGGTATTGATCACAAACTGCGTTTGTTCATGAGTATCGCAGCAATAAACAGTATCTATTATACTCTTTTCGATTAAATCGAGAATAAATTCTCCCGATTGATTTTATTAATTTTCGATGAGAAGCAGGCAAGCTGACCGCTTATCTGTTTTCATCCTCCTTCTCATCTTCCTCACCAAAAGGGTTTGGAAATGGCCGGCAGCCTTTCATTTTGGCAAACATTTCACGCGGGTCAAACGGCGGAGGCGGCATGCCCGGTCCCCACATCGGCTTAAAATTGTCATCCTGAATGCCCTCGGCTTCAAGACGAGTTTCCAGCTCCGCTATGATCTTGTCAAAAATGATGCCCAGCTGATCCTTTTCCTCTTCGCTTAGGCATTGTAGGATACTCATGAAATATTTGTCCTTCGGCTCGCTATGCGCAACCGCTTTCTCGCCTTCCTCGGTCAGCTTGATGATCATCACCCGACGGTCGGTTTCGGACGGCGTACGCGTGATCAATCCGTTTTTCTCCAGTTTTGAAAGCAGCTCGCCCAAAGATTGGCTGCGCATATCAAGCAGATACGATAGTTCCTTTTGGCTGATTTCCGGTTTGATCTTTAATAAGGACAATACACGTCCCTGT
>DAITPG010000211.1:0-2948 GCA_036833715.1 Eubacteriaceae bacterium
TATAAATAGTAAGATTGTTAAGGAAAGAACCGAAATGATTACTTTTTTAATATCTACTTTACATATTGAAATAAACAAAATAATTAAGATAAAAAGATTTAACATCGTTCTAACACCAGGCGTGATATTAGGTAGCCATCTAATAAAAAACACTATAACAATCAATATCGCACTAATTGTAAAATATTTCTTTTTATTAAATGGACTATTGGTAAATAAGTATAATGCTAAGACATCCAATAACCCTTCCGGAATTCCTTTAATTAGAAGTTCGATTAGACTTAACGAAATTCTTGACATATGTACCATCCTACTTATGCAAATTTTTATTTTGTAATTTGGGATCATATTTTAAGTTCACTGCTTTAATCATTGAATAAAGCATAAACAAAGTGAAAAGGTGTATAAATACATCTCCCGGACTTAAGATACAGTAACCTACATCAATATAATCGGTAAGAATCTTCCATTTTGTATTGACATCGCCTAAAATATGGATATCATTCACCCGATCAAATACATCGGGTTTTACATAGCCTGTCCAATAAGATAAACTGGGGAATACCGGCATTTTTCCGTTGTTTTGTGCGATTACAAATTTGTTGAGCAAGGTGCCGACCATCATGGATGCCGAACCGATGACAGCAGGTTTATATAGACTGAATGCGAACATAGGGATCAGATAGCAGGCAGTATGCGCGATTCGCACGATTTCGGTGTATTGCACAAAATAATAATTACCGGCAAAAATTGTAATCTGTAAAAAGATCAGCGCTAACTCGGAAATCAAAATCGGAACGATCGTCCAAGTTTTAAATAAGAACTTTAATTTATATTTTTTTAATTTTGCGAAGACTAAAGCGGCTATTATTTCTATAAACATAAACTATAATCCTTATTTTGATTATATGGTTTCATTATAATCACGGCTTAGGAAAATTACAAGTTTAATCGACACAAATCTTGGAAAAATAAGAAATTATAGGCAATTTCGACAGTATACCAGCAATGCCTTTTGGCTATGCCAATATGAATAAACAATCAACAGGCTGCATATTCATAAAACGGCAGGAGTTTTTCAGAAGCAGTCTATCCTTAGATATAATTTAACGGCGATCTTCATTTCAGACGCTTCGCAAATCGAACAGACATATTGGGGTGCGCATGTCAAAATCATCAAGCGCTATCATCTTTTAAAAAACTAGGTAGTTCTGTTTATCAATCAGAATATCCCTATTTTGTCGATTTTTTATATTATATCATATATCCAAAAATAATTACATACAAAATTAACAAATTTAGATAAATTTACCTATTTTTTTACAAATATTTATGAGTTTATCTCACACCGAAATGAATATAAGCAGAGCAACTATAAAGTAGGGCTTTATGAAGAAAAAAATAGATGGCGCCATTTTCAAAAAAACGCTCAACATAAGTTTGCTTAGCATCTTATTTTTAGCTGCGCTATTGATTGCTTATGTATTATTGACCTTTATTATTTTGCAAATTGTCCCTGATGATTACGCATCAGTATTGCCGTGGCTGGCGCCCACTGTGCAAATATTTTCGATTGCGTCGCTTATAGGCCTATGCGTTTTGCTTTTAAGATCTAATCTGCATGAAAATATCAAAAGTGCTTTTTTAACGGCACCTATTGTGTATTCAGTCATTTATGTGCAAACCGCTTTTCAATCGCCTTTATTGAAAAGCTTATCTACAGCCGCGGTTTTTCTGTTTGCAATGGGATACGTGTTTTCTTCTCAAAAAAGCTGGAAATATTATTACAGTTCATTTTTTGCCGCGATCATTTTGGTTATCCTATCAATTTGATCGATTTGATCGGTTATTTCGCTTGAACCAACGGTACTTTCGTGCTATATTGGTTGCAAAGAGCTTTAAGCAAAAGGAAACGGAGAATAATATGAAAGTACTGATATTAAACGGAAGTCCTCATCAAAACGGTGGCACGGCAGCTGCAATCAACGTTGCCGCCGCTGAATTAAACAAACAGGGAATCGATACCGAGATCGTACAGATCGGCGCTGAAGCCATTCACGGATGCACAGGCTGCATGTCCTGTAAAAAGACCGGAACCAACCGATGCATTTTCAAAGATGATCCTGTCAACGCATGTCTGGATAAGGCGGCAGATTTCGATGGTCTTATTGTTGCTTCGCCCGTATATTACGGAGGCATCGCAGGCACCATGAAGTGTTTTCTTGACCGATTTTTCTTTGCCGGCGCCGAACTGGAATATAAAGCCGCCGCGGCAATCGTCACCGTAAGACGAGCGGGGGGCGCGGAAACGTTCCATCAGCTCAATAATTATTTCAATCTTCGCAACATGGTGATTACGCCCTCGCAGTATTGGAACGTGCTCCACGGCACCAACGATAAGGAAATACTGCAGGATGAGGAAGGGATGCAGATCATCCGCAAGCTGGGGAAAAACATGGCCTGGCTGTTAAAAATATTGCAGGAAGGTAAAAACGTACCGCTTCCGGAAAAAGAACCCCGCGTAGCCACCAATTTTATCCGACAAGTTTAACCGGTTTTACATATAACGAGAGGAGAGCCGACTAAATTTTACATGCAGTTCTGTATGTAAAAAGGTTAAATACTCAAGCTCAGTTTTTTTCATTTACTCAAAGACAGATCCTTTTGGTCTGTCTTTTTTTGTTGACAAAGAAGCCATTCTATGTTAATATATCTAATAGATATATGAGGCAAAATCATGAAAAAAAGTAAAACAAGGTATGTGATCCTCGGTCTTTTGACCGATGGGGACTATACGGGTTACGAATTAAAAAAGCTCATCGACATACGGTTTTCATTTTTCTGGAGTGAAAGCTACGGCCAGCTCTACCCTGAACTGAAACGATTGGAACAAGAAGATCTGATATGCCGCGCGGAGGAAGCATCTTCAACACCCAGAGATGCCATTC
>DAITPG010000211.1:2958-4817 GCA_036833715.1 Eubacteriaceae bacterium
AAAACGGAAAAGATGAATTGAAAAAATGGCTTGCGGAAACGACTGAGGTCGAAACCGTACGGTATGAACTGCTTTTGAAAATGTATTTTTCATCCATGATTGATAATAAAACCATGATCGAGCACATAAAAGCATTTAAGGACTTGCATCAAAAGCAGCTGCAGATGCTTAATCTGTTTGAGCGCGAGCTTACTCCGATCCGATCTTTTGAAAATCATGAAGACATTTTGAAGGTCATTGATTTCGGACAAAAAATTTATAACGCTTATCTGCAATGGAGCGATGAGACTATGAAATACTTGAAAGAGAGAAACAGAAAATGAAGCAAAAAATAAGAAAAACGATTATACTGATATCCTTATTGATTTTTCCGGTCACCATGAATTTCTTATCTCCCTATGTTTCCATTGATGGCGCGATGGCAGGTGTGATCTCCGGCAGCCTTATTGTATTTTTTCTGATGTTTTTGACGGGCATCCTATTTGGTCGGGCATGGTGCGCATGGATATGTCCCATGGCGGCTTTGAGTGAATTCTGCCTGAGCATCAATAATAAAAACGTCAACGCAAAAAAATTGAGAATTATCCGATACAGCATTTTTGCAGTGTGGGCGGCAATCATCATCGCGATGTTTGTGCTCGCCGGCGGTATCAAGGGATTTGATCCGCTGCGGCTGACCGAAACAGGTATTTCTGTCGATGAGCCGATCAAATATATTATTTATTATTTTGTGCTTGGCGCATTTTTGATCGTAAGTCTTGCGGTAGGCAAGCGCGGGGCCTGCCACAGCTTCTGCTGGATGTCTCCTTTTTTGACAGCGGGTTACCATGTGGGCAGGCTGCTGAAAATACCGCAGCTTCGCATCTTGGCCGACAAAGACAAGTGCATTGAGTGCGGTATCTGCAATAAGCAATGCCCGATGAGCATTGATGTGCGCTCCTCCGTTAAAAACGAGATCATAAAAACATCCGATTGCATCTTATGCGGTGAGTGCGTGGATGGATGCAAAAAACAGGTGCTCCGCTATTCGTTTAAACGTAAATAGTCATTTCAAAGATAATTGAATTCTGTTTATTTAGGAATGAAAATAATCTCTTGCTCGGTGCGATTTGTTTCGTCAAGGCAAATATCTTTCAGTCCGTTTGGATTTAAAAACGCTAAAAGGGTGTCCTTATTCGGACGCCCTTTCTACCTTGTTTTTATCTTTTTACTCGTCATCCTGTGGGAGGTGCACTGAAAAATAATTTTTTTCATAAACAAACTGCCGAGTTATATCTTACGTAAATATATAGATTTTATTAATTCTAAGCTCAGCCAGATACTTTGCAAATTCTGACATGATTTCGGAACCGATGCCGCAATTCTGCGGCTTTTTTAAAATAAAATATTGTTAAGTTGATAACGGATTCTTTCATATAAGGTTCTCTGGTAGCGAACACGGCATCTACATTTCAATTTTAATTTATGTAAAGCAGTAACGCATTCTCCTTGATTGCACAGACGATTTTATGTTGATTCTAATCACCTTATTCTGATGTTTGCTGATAGGTCATGATTATTTTTGATCGGTTTCGGTATGAGACTCTTTCTTGCCTTTGATTTTTATTAATATCCATTCGCCGAAGTTGAAAATCAATACGCCTGTCAATATCAAAGATCCTCCAATCACCGTCGGCAAATCGGGGGTCTCGCCCGCAAGCAGAAAACCGAGCAGTGTCGTGAGCAGCGGAGTGATAAACATGTAATTGCTTACGGAAGAAGTCTGCTTTGCTTTTTTAAAGGCCTGCGACCAGCAAGTATAAGCAATGGCGCTTGAAAAAACGCCCATTATGGCAACATAAACAAGAATTGAAGGCGGC
>DAITPG010000212.1:0-4803 GCA_036833715.1 Eubacteriaceae bacterium
TTTCGTTTTGTCTATAATTGATTATTCCGGTTGTATCTTTTACTTCCTTCAGTCGCATAACACATATATCTTTTACTTTATATTTATTTTTGACTAAACCTTCATCAAGCCAATTATCCGCTTTTTTATTGGCTTCTCTTTGTCCCTCCCTTCCCTTTTTATTCGAATAAAAAGTTTCTCTAATTTTATCTTTTTGGACATCAATTCTCCAATGCTTTCTACTTTCAACCCATCTGGCTGTATTTACTCTTCTTCCCAAACTAACTCCTTTCTGCCAGACAAAAAGTATTGATTTAATAGACGTTTCATCTATCTTATCATACTTTTCAATTAATTAACAGGAGGGAAATATTTCGTAAAATCCAAATATGGTTTTACGATTATAGTCAAAATTTTATAACCTTCGTTAATCGTAAAATGTTGTTTTCCATTAAATCGTTGAGAAATAGCCCCGCTTGACTTATAGCCCAATTGTTCACCTATAAAAGCTTGAGTTATTCCTAAACCATACATCTCTTTTAGTAATTCTTTATATAACTTCATTTAAACTCCAGTATCTAATATAATAAGCATTATTTCTTGATATCTATACTTTTATTTCATGCAAATCATACGGCGTTAGGCGGCAGCAACACGGGAATCTCACCCCTCCCCATACTTATGGCAAGTCGCACAATGCTTTGAGGGCGTTCAATGCGAGAGTATCATTATTCCGTCTTACAGATTATCGCCCATATGCAGCCATGCATATTTTGCGGCAACGTTCTATCGCTCATTCATTTAATGAAGTCTTCGCGCACCTGCCGTTCGGCTCCCTGCAATCCGAATGTGTCTGTTTTGCCTTATTTAGTTTTCAATGAGCGTTTGGCTTACAAGTCAGCCTAAAACAACCGGCTGCTATAGCGGTAAGTTGTTGTAATCCGGCCTATATGATTAAGTGAAGGGGATTAAAAGCTGTTATACCGGTTTAAATTTTAATATCTTAAGGATCAGTTTAGTTTCCAGTCGTCTTCTTATCGACCTGTCAACGAAATAATATGCATTACCGCACTCATCATAAAATTCTCTTATGGAAAGCGCAGAGATATAGCGATCATAATGGTTGAGTACGTGATTAATGGCATCAATGTCACCGCTTGATGCTTTCTTAATGATATAAAAAGGTAATCTCTTGCTGAAATTCTTATTCTGTCTTTTCATTTAAATCAGTCTCCAATATTTTTTTAACGTCAAGTTTTGTTTCTGTTATAATGCACCGTGCTTCGGATCATCTTCATTACATTTGCTATCTCATCATCCGTCAATCCGATAAAATAGGATAAAAGTATGATATCGCGATTTTTTGCGTAAACGATGCTAACGCATTAGCGATACTTTCATCTCGCACGGAAACTTCAAAACCAAGCACCTCAAAATGCTCCAAATTGAAGTTATATTCATCCGTTACCGAAAGATTGTCGATTATGTACGATGGCACATCCGAAAAATTAATCTCATGCTTATCACGCAAACGAATTTCGCGCTTACTATCTTTAGCTTCATTGGATAATACTCTTTTGCAAAAATGATCAAATTGATGCTCCACGGTTTTCTTTTGACAGGCAGATAACTTCATAATTCACCCCCTTCCCTTTGCTGTCTGTTATCCCCTTCACCTAATATCACGTTTGAAAATCGATTTTTGCCAAATATTTCGCAAAAAAGTTTATTTTTTTTATAAAAAAATAATAACCCATTGAAATATCAATAGGTTAAATCACAATTTAGCAAACTCAAGAAGACATTTCCTATCTATTTTATCGTCATTAAAACAGATAAAATTAAAGATAACTAATTCATTTATCCTCTGCCTTCAACAAACCACTGAGGATCTTCATACCACAGATACGTTTCTTTATTATTGACTTTGATCGTATATCGCAGCCCGATGCCGCCCGCCTTTAAGCTGGCGGCTCTTTTTGTATCCAGAATCTTATCGATCTCAAAGGTTCGGCCGTCCTCCCATACAATGGAGTACGGAATGATATTACCTTCGGGATCAAACTTTGCATGCACTTCCACAAATACTTTTCGCGTCATCGTTCTATCCTACCCTTCGATTGATTTTCTGAAATAGCTGACTGGATGGATCGTGTTCTCTTTCTTTGCGTCCAACGCCGAAAGATCATGATCCTTATACATGATGCCTCTTTGGATCTGATGATGCCCGTAACGGTTGCGGATGTAATCAATGGCTCTCTCCGCATCCTCCTGCGCCTGCAGCGCCCGTATATGCGGCAGCATAGAAAGCTGCACCACATCGATATCGGTGAGGCTTAAGGCACGCACGCCCACACTGCGGATCGGCTTCTGCGTTTTGATGTCGTAGTTTTCCTTATAGAGCGAAAAGGCTTTTTCGAAGATGCTTTTGGATGAGCTGCAAGGGATCAGCAGCTGTCCCTGACGCTGAAAGGAGAACAGGCCGTTATCTCGCAGGGAGATCTGCACGGCGGAGCATTTAAAGCTGTGATCGCGCAATCTGGAGGCAATGCTCTCGCACAGCACATACATGGTGATGCGAACATCCTCATCACTGATCAAATCCCGCGGAGTCGTTGTGCTGTTGCCGATGGTTTTAATATACGGCTCCGAATTTTCGTTCGACACCGGAGAATCGTCCCAGCCGTTGGCAAACACCCAGAGTGTATAGCCATTTTTGCCGAGACGGTTTTTTAGGAAATTCACATCCGTATTGGCCAAATCTCCGATCGTAAAAATACCGTACTGCTTAAACTTAGTATAAGTGCTGCGCCCGACATACAGCAGTTCACTCACCGGGAGCTTCCAGATCGTATCCTTGAAATTTTCTTTGGTGATAACGGTTGTGGCGTCCGGCTTTTTCATATCCGATCCCAGCTTCGCGAAGATCTTATTAAAGCTTACGCCGACGGAAGCCGTAACGCCGAGCTCAAAATAAATGCGTTTTCTGATTTCATCGGCGATCGCTTTGCCGTCGCCAAACATACCTGAGCCGGAAACATCCAGCCAGCATTCATCCAGCCCGAAGCTTTCGATCTTATCGGTGTAATCCGAATAGATCTTCTTGATCAACTGAGAGTATTTGAGATACAGCGAAAAATGCGGTGGCACGACAACAAGGCCGGGGCATTTCTGCTTGGCCTGCCAGATGGCTTCGCCTGTTTGAATTCCGTACCGTTTGGCGATATAGTTTTTGGCAAGGATAATGCCATGGCGCAGTTCCGAGCTACCGCCCACGGCTACCGGCAGCCCTCTGATCGAAGGGTCATAGAGGCATTCGACCGAGGCGTAATAATTATTGATATCGCTGTGGAGGATAATTCGTTCCATAAACCTTTTATAGAACATTTATTCTAATATTCACATTCATAACAAACATATGTTCTATATGGTTATTATATGTTCGCTTAACTTAAAATACAAGAAAAACTTATTGCATTTTTTTGACAATAAAAAATGAAGCGGAGTTGCTTCATTTTTAGTCTTAAATCTTAGATGGCAATAATGATCTGACCTTCAATTTCTTCTGATGTTAAGGCTTCAGATTTATGACATATAACAATTCTTCGGCTGCATTTTTCGCTTATATATTTGCAGCATGTTTGATAAAACTCCCCATTAAACCGCCGGTTAAGCGTTATAACTTCATCGCATCTGCTTAAGACATAATATAAGCGCTCTTGCCAGGATAAGTTAAGCTTATCTGCTTGGTTTTCATAGGGCAAAACCGCTATCAATTGAATTTTTTTAGGATCATTCTTTTGTATAACTACTCTTCGAACGAGGACTTGTTCTGCCGCCAAAATATCTGTTTCATGGATGGCCACAAAATAAAAGGTGTCAATTCCTTCACTAACCATTTCATTTACTTTTTCGTAAATAAGATAAGCTAATCTTTCCTCATCGCATAAAACTTCTTGTAATCCTTGTGAAAAAATGCAGCAAGATTTTTCATGTGTGTTTTGTTCCATAAACCCTCCAAGTTTAAATAAGAATACTTTTAATAATCGTTACATACAATGAACCTATTATAGGTTCATTTACAACATTATATCATAAAAGAGAATTAAAATGAACTCATTATAGCTTTAATGGAGTATATTTATGACGATCAAACATCTATCTCTTAGAATCGATGAGGAATTACTGGAAAAATTACATGAAGTTGCTGATTATAACGGAAGAAGTGCCAACTCTGAAATACTTATGCTCATTAAAAAGCATGTGAAGGAATACGAAGACAAGAACGGTTAATTGACTCATTTAGATTGGGATATGAAATAGTTTTTCGGATCAACAAACTGCCTATATTCATCCATCATCCCGAAGTGCAGGTGATGCCCGGTACTGCTTCCCGGATTGGGATCTATTTCGGGCTCCCCTCCTTCAAGTCCGATCAATTCCCCCTGCATTACCATCTGCCCTATTGTTACGTCGATCCTTGATAAATGGGCGTACAATGAATATATCGTATCACCATAAATCTCGTGCTTAACAATTACCGTATTCCCGTAAGTTCCGTACCCATCCGCATGGACCACTTCTGCGATGGCAATTGCTTTAATCTCACAGTGCCAAGGTGTACCGTAGTCGATGCCGTAATGAAAAGAAGCTTCACCCGTTACCGGATGAATGCGCCAGCCGTAATCATCTGTAACCGAAACAGTTTCTGCATTATCAAATGGCATAATAAAAGCTCCGCCGAAATAGGTACCACCCTCTCCACCCAAAACCACTCCGAGTACAATGACCATCAGAGACAGTATGATAACGAGGGAACCCGTA
>DAITPG010000213.1:0-4757 GCA_036833715.1 Eubacteriaceae bacterium
GATTGAGCATGCCGAACTGATCTGCTGCATCGCCGCAGTCTCGCAGCATATCGGGACGAAGCTGTTGCTGCCGTTTTTTGGCGGCTTCGCTCCATTCGGAGGGGCGCGGCGTTTCCGGCGCTACAGCTGCTTTATCTGCGTATTTTTTTGCGTATCCGCTTTTGATGGTTTTTAACGATTCGCCTGAAGCGACGAAGATTTCCCATGGCTGCGAATTGGCCCAGGAAGGTGTGCAGGCTGCCGCTTTCAAAACGGCGGTGAGTTTTTCTTTTTCGATTATATCGGATAAAAATGCTCTGGTCGAATGTCTAGCGTATAACGCTTCGATCACGTTCATAAAATTTGCCTCCTTAGTGACCCTGCCTATGCAGGGCTATTTTTTGGTTGGAATTATTTCAAGCCTTCCCATAAGCGAATTGGTATTGAATTTATTATATTCGAAATTAATATTTAAATCAATCGCTGCGCGTCATCAATCCTTGTCTTTGTTCATCAGCTTCGCGCGCTTGATGATCTCGGAGCCGTGCTTGCTGCGTATCTGATCCATCACTTCATCGATTTGGTGGTCTTTGTTGTCTTTGCCGTTTTGCTGCGGCGTTTCAAAAAAAGATAACTGATCCAAAGAGGATAGCTCACTAAACCCGGAAAGGCTGATGCCGATCAGCCGTACGGGCTGGAAGACATTCCAATTTTCTTCCAACAGCCGGCAGCCTGCCTCAAAAATTGCTTTAGTGCTGTCGGTCGGGGAAATAGTCATCTGCCGAGTAATGGTTTGAAAATCAGAATACTTTAGCCGTATATGCACGGTTCGGCCTTTTTTCTTGTGTTTTCTTGCGCTCATGCCAATGTCGTCCGCAAGCTCCATCAAGGTATTTTTGGCAACTTCTATATCCGTGGCATCCTCAAACAACGTGGTCTCGCGGCCGATCGATTTCACATCGTTATCCGAACGGGCAAGCACCGGTTCATGATCGATGCCGTTTGCGTGAAGATAGAGTTCGCTGCCGTATTTGCCGAATACCTTTGCGAGTTCTTTTCTTTCCGCTTGTGCAAGCTCGCAGATCGTTTTTATACCCATATGCTCAAGCTTTTCGGCGGTTTTGGCGCCTATGCCGTACATCGCTTTTGTTGGCAGCGTCCACAGCTTAGCGGGTATCTCCGCTTCCCATAATTCGGTGATACCGAGAGGCTTTTTCATTTCGGAAGCCATTTTTGCCAGAAACTTATTTTCGGCGATCCCGATAGAGCACCAAAGCCCCAGCCGCTCTTTTATCTCATCCATGATCCTTTGAGCCGCCTCAACAGGCTTTCCGAAGAGACGCTCGCAGCCGGTCATATCCAGCCATGCTTCGTCGATGCTGTTTTGCTCCACCACGGGAGTATATTCTGAAAGCAAGGCCATCACTTCTTTTGATCGAATTTCATAAAAGCCGTGATCGGGCGGCACCGTTATCATTTTGGGGCATAACTTCAAGGCTTCGTGAAGCGTCATGGCGGTTTTGACGCCGCAGGCTCTCGCTTCGTAATTTGCAGCCAAAATAATGCCCGTCCGCTTTTTTGGGTCGCCGGCAACCGCTGCCGGCAACCCGACGAGCTCGGGTCTGCGCGTCATCTCGCAGGATATAAAAAACGCGTTCATGTCTACCAGAAATACGACTTTTTTCATGGGAGAGCGATCTTTCCGAAGTTTATATATACTTATATTACCATATTTAAACGATTAATGCGTCAAAGGATACCGATTATTTTCCTTGTATCCTTTGGGGCATTGTTCGAGCATTTCTCTTTTGTTATGCAATGCAACTTAAGCCCTGACACATAATATATGATTCGTTTTGTTATGATAACATAAAGAAGAGTATTTCAAATAAAATCCTTTTATTTAAAAAAATAAGGGGACCATAAAATTAGAATTATCTATTGCGATTTTTTTAACAAGTGAAATTGTCGCAATCCTATAAGCAAATAAAACACAAAAACTGCATTTCTGCAGTTCCAATTTTAAAAAAATGGTCGGAATGAGAGGATTCGAACCTCCGGCCTCTTGGTCCCGAACCAAGCGCTCTACCAAGCTGAGCCACATCCCGACGCCATGTAATTATATATAAAAATAACACAAAAATAAAGAGTTTTTTACCGAAAAGCATAAAAACTTTATCGGGGTCGTTATATGATATGAAGACTAAAGTTTATAAGTACCGCAAAAAACAAATAAAAGCGCTTTTGATTTCTCAAAAGCGCGGTTATTATTTAATGATCAGCGGCTGGTAGGCTTTGATATCTTCCTCTTTGTCGATCGCATTCATCGCTAATATCTGTCTGGGCGTAGAGCGGTTGGTTTTTGCAATGTCCCAAAGCTTTTCTCCGGGCTGAAAATAATGAATCTTGATCGAGAAATAATTCTCTTCTTCAACAACATAGTCAGCAACGGTCACATCAACGATTTCGCTGACGGCAATATCTTCATAAGCAGTCGCATTGATGCCGATATTTGCTTTCACATAAATGCCGTCGCTGTGCAATTCATAGGTGCATTCATCGATTTTTGCCGATACAAGCAGATCATCTTCCGATACGCTGCAATTCGCTATACCCCATTCTACGGGTATTTTCAATTGGTAGGCCTCAAAGTTTCCTTTTTCATCTTTGAGCACCGCAATATCGCATATCAAATGGCCTTCAGCCGCAAACGCACCGTTTTCCATCCTATATTCAAGCAACAACTGTTCCTTTGTCGCCGCGATTTTAAAGACTGAGGAGGATGCCAGACGCACGGTATCCGATACGGCGACCGTTTCCGATGCGATCTGAGACTCTTTTAAGCAGGTTTTTTGTACCGTAGCCGGAGTCAGCATTACATTGGGGCTGTATAGATCGGTTACCGAACCCCATTGAACATTTTTGGACATCAAAGCGGTACAGTAGATCGTAGCTGCGATATCCACCATAAGGCCGCTGTCGCTGTAAAGAAACTGAATATCGTCACAGGACAGGTACGCATCGACTCCATAATGGTCATATTCGAACGAGCTGTCTGTTTCGATGATGTGATTGACGGCAAAGGTTTCGGAAAAGCTCCGGTACCCTGTGGCGCCTTCATCATCTTCGACGCTGTAAATAACATCCGCTTTCATCATTCCGTTTACAAGGATGCCCGCATGGGAGGATGTTGTGGCGATATTCGTTAAAGTTCCGCTGCCGTAGAGTATTCTACCGGGACTGACGGTACCGGCATCAAAGCTAAAGTTGAAGCTTTGCGTAGAGGATACGCTTTTTAGCAAGGACGCGCCCAGCTGTTCCTTTTGCATCATGACATTATCGATGCCGCTGATATCTCTTAAAGAATCGACGGTGATTTCATCCACACAAATGCCCTCGATGCCAAGCACGATGTTGACATCGACTCTGCGTTGTTTCATGGGACTGATCTCACAAGATTTGATGCCGCTTTTGATATAAAGGGTGCTGCTGTTTTCCGAAGCGCTTTCCCCGATATACTCAAAGGGTATAACTGACTTTAAATAAGCAGGCTCTTCATTTTCGCCCATATACAGGATATGGACATCAACTTCTCCGCGGACAGTGAAAGTTCCCAAATATACCTGCGAACTTTTAACTGAGACGGTTTCGTTTGAAAATAGAATATCTTTTATCGAGGACATGTTGTCGCCGAGCCTTAAGGTGTCCGCAACGCTGATTTCACCCTTTACTGTTTTTTTTGCTCCGCTGACTGCAGATGTATTTTTGATCATATCCGCTGACATTGAACTTTACCTCCCGTAACATAGTTCTGTTTAAACTTATTCATGAAGTATCTTTTTTATTACAAAAATGATGCTCAAAAAAAGAAAAAGAAACAGATGAAGCCTCTGTTTTGGTTTTAATGATGCTTTCAAAGCAGCGTATACTGGTCCGACTCTTTCACTGATATTCTTATGAAGAGGGGTGCGCGTTTATGCTAAGTGTAAGCGTAATGAAAATCAAAGTCTTTAAGCACAGCGGTTTGTGAAGAAATAATTGAATCCGAACAAAATGGCTTGTGGGATTCGTGGCCGCTTACACCAATCGTCCGAGCTAATCGATTTGATTCCGTTTTAAATCCGGCTTTGAAAAGATATATAAAAAAGAGTGCATTGACTGCTTCTGCAGCGCCGCACTCGTATTTTTTGCACTAAACGGAATTATTTAAACGGGATTATGGCAGGGTTTTTATTCAAGCATCCGGCCCAAGAAAGCCGAACCTGTCTGCGCGGCAATTTTTCCAGTTGTAGCAGCCGCGGTTTTATCACTCATATACAGGACCACGGATCCGACAATATCACCATCCGCAACGATGGGGGCTACGATCTGTACTGTATTCTCATCGGCCGTCGTTTCCGATGTCAACGGTATGGCCCCTTCCGTTTCAGATGAGATAAAGGTCCTTCTCAAACGCATCGCGCTATCCAATTTTTCGGTTATTTTTTTGTCCAGATAATCTTTTTTTGACAACCCCGCCACCGCGATGATCGAATCGCGGTCAGTTATGCAACACATCGATGAGGTACTTTGATACAGGGCATCCGCATAATGCTGTGCGTATTCCGCAAGATCCGCTATGGGTGAATATTTTTTAAGTATTATTTCTCCTGCTCTCTCTGTATAGATCTCAAGAGGTTCTCCTTCTCGTAAACGCATCGTGCGTCTTATCTCTTTGGGGATGACTACACGTCCCAAATCATCAATTCTTCTCACTATGCCAGTTGCCTTCATAATTT
>DAITPG010000214.1:0-4754 GCA_036833715.1 Eubacteriaceae bacterium
AAATGGTGGTCAAGCTTGCCAAAACCTTCGATAAAATATTTGTGCTGGGCATTTATCCGCGTTTTGTGATCAAGGAATACGGCTATCTGGTCGTCAACAACGACTACGGCGACCCCATCGTGAGCACGGTGGAGGAATTTCACGAAAAGCCTTCCGCGGAAGCCTATAAACGCTTGTTTTTAAATGAAAAAAATATATTATGGAACAGCGGCATCATTGTGGCTAGGCTTTCGCTTTTGCGCGCGGCCTATGAAGAATACCTGCCCGAAATATGCGCCGCCTACGCCGGGCACAGCGATATTGCGGACGTGTACGCATCGCTGGGTGAAGCATCGCCCTTTTACGCGGAGATCCTCGGCAAAGCCGTCAACGACCGCAAGGTGAGGGGCATCAAAGCCTTTTTTGACTGGACGGATGTCGGCGTGCTTGAGAATCTGGAAGAATGCATTGTACAGGGGTATTGCGAGATGAACGCCGAGTATATCAATTCAAAAAGATAACCATACTACTTTATAGGGGGAGGGTTTTTATGAAAAATAGAAAAGCGCAATTGATACTGATTGTATCCTTTGCCGCCGCAGTGATTTTGTATATTGTATATATCCTGTACGCCAATCAGGCGCATGCGGTATTTATGCAGGAGGATCCCGCGCTCAACGCACTTTTGTACGGCTATTCCGACGTGTCTGAAACCGCCGGCAGCCTTTTTCTGCTTTGCGTTCTTTTTGGGGGATGGATATTCACCCGCATGTTTGAGGGGCGGATATTCAAAGGGCTGGCGCATTATTCGGCGTACATGCTTGCTTTGTCGCTTATCGCATTCAGTCTGGAATTTATGCTGAAGCTTTGGAACCGAAAGCCGCTTGCTTCGCTGATACAATTTGCCGTGGCGATGATAAGCGGCGTCGTGGTTTATTTTTTATGTATAGCATACCGATCGCTCAAACGTCTATGGCTGGTCGGGCGAAAATGTTCGTGAAGAATCCTTATCGGAGGTGAGTTACGGCAGAAATAAAGAAAACTGATTTTGCGACCCCCGAAGCGTATATTGCGGCGCAGCCGCCCGAAAGAAGGACCTTTTTGGAGTCGATCCGCCAATCGATCAAAAATCATTTACCTAAAGGCTTCGAAGAGATCATCCAATACGGCATGATCGGCTATGTTGTGCCCCACACCCTTTACCCGCAAGGATATCACGTTAATCCCAAAGAGTTTTTGCCGTTTATCAGTCTGGCCAATCAAAAAAATTATATCGCTTTATATCATATGGCGCTTTATGCCGACAAAGACTTCTTGCAATGGTTCGTTGATTCCTACAACGCGCTCGGTATCGGCAAGCCGGACATCGGGAAAAGCTGCGTTCGGTTCAAGAACGTGAATAAGATCCCGCTGGGCCTTATCGGAGAGCTTTGCGAAAAAATAACGCCCGATGCATATATTGAAATGTATGAAACTGCCAAGCCCAAAAGCACAAAATAGCAATGATTATAAATAGTCGATTCAGGCTAAAGGTTATGAGTGCAGCTGCAACTGTTTTTATTTCAAATCGCCGATAACTTATATAAAAATGTTTTGTAAGCGATAGCCGCAAAATCTAATTCGAATCGCAATTTTGAAATGTATACATTAAACAACAAAATGACCCGCATCACGGCAGGTCATTTGTTATCATTAAGTACTGAAATTAAAAGCGGAACCTTCCATCGAGCGAAATTATTTGAACGGCCTGATATTATTGGTATTGCGAATCAGCCGCATTGCCTGCAGATAGAGGAATATGAGATAGACAACAAAAAACAGCATGGCGATCTCAAATTCGGTAAACAGGATAAAATCGTAAATGCCGTGCAGGATCACGGGTACGATCAGCGCCATCCATCCGTAAAAGCCCTTGTTGCGCAGGGCGACCTTGCTCATGGACATGTAATAACCCATGGTCACCGCAAAAATGGCGTGGGCGGGCACCGCCGTGATGGAGCGAATGATGGCTGTGGCCGTGCCGTACTGGATAACGTATAAAATGTTTTCGATGGTTGCAAAGCCCAGCGCAACCAGCACGCAATAAATAATGCCGTCATAAATTTCGTTGTAAAACGGTGAACGGTACGAATAAAGCCGCACCGCCGCGTATTTGAGCCCTTCCTCAATAAGAGCGACGCCCAGGAGCGCATAAATGAAAATGCCCGGCAGGCTCAGCGAGCCTGTGTCATCCACAGGCACCATATTTTCAAGGAAGATGGCGGGGAGCACGCAAACCGCGCCGACGATGAATAAACGGGTGAGCAGGGGAGCCGGCTCTTTTTCGTAATGGTCGAACCGCAGCACGATCGCAATGATGATGACCGTGGGAAGTATGGATAAAGCCAGATTTAAAAGCATAACGTACATCCTTTTTCAAAATATTTTGACGAACCGTGTTTCAAGTATACCATATTTAGGGTATACGGATAAACATTTTTTTTATGTCGCTTTATTATACTTATAATCTGAGTTTTTTTGCCAAAAATTTGGAAAGGCGCTGCGAATATACTATAATAATATTGCTGCGCTTCGCGCGGCTAACCAACAGGAACGAGGAAACATTATGGAATATAACATATCCCAAATTTACAACGGTTTTAAGCTGACCGATAAATGGCATATCGCCGAAGTCACATCCGAAGTGCATCTGTTTGAGCATGTAAAGACCGGAGCGCGTCTCCTTTATTTAAAAAACGACGACGACAACAAAGTATTTTCGATCGCCTTCCGCACGCCGCCCGTGGACAGCTGCGGAACGCCGCATATCTTGGAGCACAGCGTATTGTGCGGATCGGATCGATATCCGCTCAAGGAACCGTTTGTGGAGCTTATCAAATCGTCGCTCAATACATTTTTAAACGCGATGACGTTTTCCGATAAAACCATGTATCCCATCGCAAGCAAAAACAGCGCGGATTTCCGCAATCTGATGGACGTCTACTGCGATGCGGTATTCAATCCGCTTATCAAAAACAACAAGTACACCTTCTATCAGGAGGGCTGGCATCACCACATCGAAGACGAAAATGACCCCGTCGTTATCAACGGCGTGGTGTATAACGAAATGAAGGGCGCTTTCTCGGACCCCGAGGAAGTGATGATGCGCCATGTGCAGCTGTCGCTGTATCCCGATACGCCGTACGCGTTCGAATCCGGCGGAGATCCCGATGTGATCCCCGAACTCACTTACGAAAAATTCATGGACTATTACGATACGCATTACCATCCCTCCAACAGCTACATCTATTTTTACGGCGATATGGAGCTTTCGCCTTATCTGGCTCTTTTGGATGAGAGCTACCTGAGCCGTTATGATAAAAAAGCCGTCGACACACTGCCCGCCCGTCAGGCTCCCTTTGATTCGCCCAAGCAGTTGGAGATCGCTTATTCCGTCAACGCCGAAGACGAAACGGAAGGCAAATGCTATTTTACCGCCAATTACAAGATCGGCGAAGCGAGCGATTCGCTGCTTTCGTACAGCTTTAACGTGCTGATGAACATTTTGTTTGATTCGGATGCATCGCCTCTTAAAGAAGCGCTCATCGAAGCCGATATCGCGGATGAAATCTCCTGCGATTACAACACCGGCGTACGTGAACCCTACTTTACGATCATCGCCAAAAATGCCGTCAAGGAGCGTTATGAGCTGTTTATACAAACCATTGAAGATACGCTTCACGCGCTGGTTGCCGAAGGCATCGATGAGGACATTATCAAAAGCGCGCTCAACAGCTACGAATTTGAGCTGCGCGAAGCCGACAGCGGCAATTATCCTCGCGGGCTTATTTTTGGCATCGATGTGATGGAAAGCTGGCTGTATGACGAAAAGCCGGGCATCCATCTGGAATACGAACCCTATTTAAAATTCTTGCGCGACAATGAAAACAGCGATTATTACGCAAGCCTTATCAGACGCTATCTGCTTGAGAATCCGCACCGCAGCACCATTCTGCTTGCTCCGCAAAAAGGGCTGGAAGCGCAAAAAAACGCGCAGCTCAAAGAACAGCTGAAGGCCTACAAAGACGGCCTAAGCGAAGAAAAGCTTGCCGAGCTGGTTGCCATGAACAAAACGCTCATCGAAAAGCAGAGCGCGTTGGATTCGGAGGAGGCCAAAAACACCATACCCGTGCTTGCGATCAGCGAGATCGACGCGGTATTGCCCAAGCCCCATTTCAGCGAAACGGCTTATAAAAATTCCAACCTGTTTACTCACGAGGATAAAACGCGCGGCATCGTCTATGCGGATGTCAATTTTGAACTCAACGTGGATTCGCCTACCGATATTTCCCGCGCCGAGCTGCTCACCCGCATCATCGGCATCTATGAAACCGAAAATTATTCACAGCTTGCGCTGTCCAACGAGATCGGCATTTACCTGGGCGACATCGATGTGAACATCATCACGCACCAAAATGTCAACGATCCGTCCAAATACGAAAAACGCTTCGTGCTTTTTGCCAAGGCGCTTGCTTCCAACCTGCCGAAGCTGTATGAGATCGCCCTCGAGGTATTGTTAAAGACCAAGATTACCGACCCGCAGAAGCTGTATAAAACCGTCTGCGAGGAAATATCCAAATTCGAAAGCAAAATGATCAACGCCGCGCATGTGGTTGTGATCAACCGGCTCAACGCTCTGGTAACGGGCAGAGGCGAATTCAACGAATACTGGGGCGGCGTTAAATATTACCGCTATCTCACCGAAGTAAAAAAACAGCTCGAAAACAAAGACACAA
>DAITPG010000215.1:0-4754 GCA_036833715.1 Eubacteriaceae bacterium
TCGGAGCCGGCCGCCGTGAAATGACCCTTTACGGTCGTAAACACAAAAATCTGCACGGGTTCATCTTTGGCGAGTTCGAGGATCGCCGAAACGTTTACCGCATTGCTGAGGCCCGCAGGGGCGTGAGCAATGGCGAACTGCGTGCCGGTGACGCCACCGTCCAATGAGATGAACGCGATCAGGATGCTTGCCTGAGAGGGTGACGGAATGAAAGTAAGCTGTGCGCTTACCAGATAAATGCCGTCGTGCTTGGGTATAAAGGCGGAAACGGAGGGATAATATTCTTTTTTTAGATCAAACAGGACTTCACTGAAAACCATGGGCATAGCCGTAAAGGGAACGACTTCCCGATTGTCCCATGCAACGGCTCTGAAAGCCGATTCCACCGGCTTTTCGTCGCAGCCGACGGGGAAAGGCTCCCACGTGAAATGGGTTAAGCCCGCAAGTTTAGTCATAAGTTCAACTCCTTTCGTTTTGGTTTTACTTTATAATATTCCGCTTCCTTCCAAATGTTCGGTATTGGAACAGGTAATGGCCCGATAGGCAGTCCGTAAAAAAACAGCGCCTCAAAAAAGCGCTGTGTATTTTGTATCTGCCCGTCATCGATATCGCTCATGGCATTAAAAATGATCCGGCACCAGCATGACAGAGTAAGCTCGATTGCCTACGGTCTATTCATCGTGCCGGATTAAAGATAGACTTTTGCAATATTGTAGTTATTTAACGATTTGCGTTCCGGTTAAGCATGGCGGTGATTTCGTCGCCGGACAAGCAAGCTTTCGGTTCACCGAAGCCGTGACGGGTGCGGGTAGGCGACGGATAACGCGCCGCCGAAAATTCACAGACGTTGGATTGGAAAACGCCCGTTATTGAGCTGAAAGCGTAGATCTGCACGGTATCGCCCGCATTCAGCTGAAGAATCGCGTTCAGATCAAGCGCGGTGCCAAAGCCGTTGGGAGCCGTGGCTACGGTGATCTGCGTGCTGGTGTTTCCGCCGTCAAGCGTAATAAATGCGATTACGGTGCCTGTTTCTATGAGATCGGGTAAAAAGATCAGGTGTGAATTGATCAAATAAACACCGTCGCGTTTGGGTATAAACGCCGATATGGTGGGGTAATACTCGTCTTTTAAATCGAAATCCACGGCGTCAAACGTGAGCAGACGAAACGCGGAGAACGGGGGGATCTGCTGGTCGGACGTTTTAACGGCACGAAATGCCGATTCCACGGTGCCGCTGTCATAGTTGTGATGCGGATCGCAAGGATAATTGTGTATGCCGGTAGTATTGGCCATAAATTCAACTCCTTTCCTTTATGGTTTCACCCTATAATATTCTGAACTTCTTAAAAAGTTCGGTATTGGAACGATAAAACATCGCAGGCTTGTCGGTGCCGCAGACGTTTTTAGCTGTCAATGCCGGACGGTTGTGTAAGTTGTGTAATCTGTGCAAAGTAAAAATAAATTGTCCACGCTGTGCGCGATTCCGTGTAATAAAAACTATGCTTAACACTCCGCTCCGATAATAGGCGCTCGAGCTTTTTAATCAAAAAACCCCGCATAAATGCCGCGGGGTTGTCGTCGTTTTATATGGAATCAGCAGGCCGATAAGGTGGTGAAAGGGCATAAGGCCGCAGTAAAATTGGAGTATTCCGATAAGACCGTACCCGGTGTGGACGGGTTGCAATGCACCTGCACGCGGTCGGCGGAGCTGAGGCCCAGCGTGGTGCAGATATTGATGAAATTGATCTGGTTGGCCGGACAGAAATTGGATGTGAACTGCACGCCGGTATCCGCGCCGTTAAGCGTAAGCATGCAATACACGGTGTTGTCCACGGCGGTTTCCGGCACAAATGCGACGGTGCAGCTGACGACATAAACGCCGCATTCCCTCGGCCGAAAGGTGGATGTGGCTTCTCTGTACACATTGCCAAAGTCATAAACCGCGTTGTCGAAGGTGATCTGCTGATAAACCGAGCTATCCGGCAGAAACTGGCTATTCGACTTGAGCGCTCTGAAGGCATTCTGACGCGCGGCCGCTACCGGCGCGGGGTCTTCGCAGCGGACATAAGCCTGGCCTTCGGAATAGTTGGGTATGTTGCTTGCATAGGTATCCTGCATATATTTTCTCCTTTAAAGATTGGTTTCGTAATATAGTATGAGACGCGCAAAAAAAGTGTTCTTATCGGAACTTTGAATCCATATCGGAACACAAAAGTAAAAACCGGCAGACCGAAAAGCCTGCCGCTGTTTCTGTAAAGCCGTATCCATGCTATTGTTTTTGAAGCAATTTTGCGAAATCGGCTGACGGGCGGGCTACCGACTTAGCCGTAAAACCGCCTTCATTTTCGCAGGAGGAAACGCGAACCGCCGAAAAATCGCAGAAGTCGCCTAAAAGTATACCCGAAACGGTGCTAAGCGCAAATATTTGCACGGTAGCCCCGGCGGCAAGCTCCAAGAGAGCCGAGACTTCGGCGGTAAGGATCAATCCTGCGAGCGCATGCTCAAATACCGATTGCTGGGAGGTCACTCCGCCGTCAAGCGAAATATAGACGGCCAGACTGCTGACGGAATCCACGCCCGATAAAAAAATCAATTTGGAGCTGATCAGATAAATGCCGTCCTGCTTGGAAATAAAAGCGGAGACCGAGGGATAATATTCGTCGTCGCAATCAAATTGAACGTCGCCGAAGGTGACCAGTGTAAAGGGATTGGGCGGACTGATCGCCTGGTCGGTGGATTTGACCGCTCTGAAAGCCGATTGCGTTTGCTGCGGTTTATGACCGCAGCCGCATGACGCGGCGGCATAATTGGATAGGGAATTGAGATTTGACATAGCGTGCTCCTTAAAACATTTTTTGTTCTATAATATGAACAATGATTGCGAAATGTGCTTCAAAGGAACACAGGTTTTTAATCCGGCGGGTAGTCTATCTTAGTTTTGATCATCCGAGCTAAGCGCGCTCCGACCATGCCGAGAAATCAAAAAACGGCGACATAAAACGCCGTTTTAAAAGGTCTGCGTTTGTATCCGCTCTACTGTCGGACGGCATAGGGGTGCCCCTGCGGACGCGAGGGAAGGCGCGCCGCGGAAAAGGCCGTGTAGTCTTTTAAGAAAGTGCCCGGCACGGTGGAGCGCGCGAAAATTTGGATTTTGTCGCCCGCGTTGAGATATAAAATGGCGGAAATGTCGTCGAAGTTGACCTCCCCGCCCGGCATCGAATTGGAGGAAAACTGCGCTCCGGTGGTGCCGTTGTCCGGCGTGATCATCAAAAACACGGCGTTGTCGGCAAGGCCGGATGCGGAAAACGCCGCGGTGGCATTGATCAAAAATACACCGTCCAGACGGGGAACAAAAGACGAGGTTGCGGCATCGTATTCCATGCCGGAATCAAACAAGACATCCTCAAAGGTCAAAAGGGAATAGCCGGCGCCCCCCGGTACGGACTGATCGGCGGATTTGACCGCGCGGAAGGTCTCCTGCGGCAGGGTATACGGCATTTGCGGCCGGGGACGGGACGGCGGGCGGTAGGGGTAATTGTTTTTGTAGTTGCTGTAAGCCATGGTTGCTCCTCATTCGGTTTTATACTATTATATGGAGCTTGGGGGCATACGGTGCCGCATAAAGCGCCGCCTTGCGCTGAGCCCTGAAAATTTTCTGTTGTTTTTGTACTTTTTATGCTAAAATGTGAATAAATCCAATGAAGAGGCATTTATGGCGGAGCAGAAAAACAACCGTGAACTGATATTGAAAAACGCGACCCATCTTTTTTATGAGCATGGATATGAGAAGACAACCATACGAAAGATCGCGGAAGCGTGCGGCATCAAGCATCCGGCGATTTTCAATCATTTTGAGTCGAAGTTTGAGATCGCCGCTCTTTTGATGTTCCGCTACGTGCGCGGCGTCATCCGCATCGCGCGGGAATATGTGGAGGCCGAATCCAAAACGCACGCGGTGAGCCCCGACGAGATGTTTGTCTTTTACTGGACCGCGCATTTTCATTTTGCGAAAACACAGCCGAAGTTTTTCTTTTTTGCGGAATTCACCAGCGCCAACATCGCGCAGCTGACCCAGTGGTACGATTATTTTACGCCGGTTTTTGAGAATCTGATGCATTGGGACAGCGGCAGCGCCGAGGACGACCGCATTTACACCAGCATTTTATACAGCGTGATGCATACGCTTTCGACCGCCTGCGTGGAGGGGCGCGTGCCCGTTGAGAAGTGCGTGATCGAAACGCTGAATTTGATTTACTCGCTTGCGCGGCAGAAGCCGTCCTTTTCGGACGAGGACATCCGGCGTTTTGTGCGAAGCGGCGAGTATGAGCGTTATCTAAACTATGACATCCTCAACGATATGCTGCTGAGCGATTTTGGGGAGCCGTATTCTGTGGAAGTGAAAGAGTTGTTTGATTAAATTGTTGAAGTTTAAGAAAAGCCCGAGGGGGCTTTTTTGTTTGCCGAAGTTTGCGTAAATTTGGGTAAAGTTGTAAGGATTCAATTGATTGATGATAGAGACTAGTATATAATTAAATGAAATAAGTCAAAGTTTGATTGAGGAGCATTAATGCAAGTTATAATTTATGCAATAAGTATCGTACTATTTATTTCTATTTTTCTTTTAACAAATAAAAAGCATAAAAGAAGTAATAATTTTATCGTTATAATAAATTGGATAATTCTTGCCTATATTTTCAATTATGTTTCCGTAGTTTATACATGTAATTCTGTCTATAAATTTGCTGATGCTTCAA
>DAITPG010000216.1:0-4714 GCA_036833715.1 Eubacteriaceae bacterium
AATACGCCGTGCTTGAAGCCAATTTATTATCGCAGAAATACATCGGCCCCGAACACCTGCTGCTCGGCCTCCTTCGCGAAGGAGACGGCGTAGCCGCAAAGGTGCTCAATGATCTGGGCCTTAATCTGGAATATGTCCGCACCATGATCATCAATATCCTCAACAGCAACCCCGCAACCGAGGAAGGACAAGCAGAAAAGGAAACACCGCCGCCCCAGCCCGCGGGCAAAGGCAAAATGCTGGAAAAATACGGCAAAGACCTCACGCAGATGGCTAAGGAAAACTCTCTTGACCCGGTCGTGGGCCGCGAAAAAGAAATCGAACGCGTCATCCAGATCCTTTCCCGACGCACCAAAAACAACCCCTGCCTGATCGGTGAGCCGGGTGTAGGGAAGACGGCGATTGCCGAAGGCCTTGCGCAAAGGATCGTCGAAGGCAACGTACCCGAAACCATTAAACAGAAAAAGGTCATCTCACTGGATTTATCGGGCATGATCGCCGGCACCAAATACCGCGGCGAATTTGAGGAACGCTTAAAAGACACCGTTGACGAGATCAAGCAGAGAAAAGACGTGATCCTGTTCATCGACGAACTGCACACCATTGTCGGCGCAGGCGCGGCGGAAGGCGCCATGGACGCGGCCAACATTTTAAAGCCGTCCTTGGCCAGAGGAGAGATTCAGGCCATCGGCGCGACCACCATGGATGAATACCGCAAACACATCGAAAAGGACGCGGCGCTGGAACGCCGTTTTCAACCGGTAAAAGTCGAAGAACCGTCTAAAGAAGAAGCCGTTAAGATATTGCTCGGCCTCAGAGACCGCTATGAAGCGCATCATAAGCTGCAAATAACGGATGATGCCGTTATTGCCGCAGTAGAGCTTTCCGACCGCTATCTGCCGGACCGCTATCTGCCGGACAAAGCGATCGATTTAATGGATGAAGCCGCATCCAAAGTACGCATGGGTCAGCTGACCGCACCGCCCGAAGTAAATGACCTCGAAAAAGAGATCGACAATGCCGAAAAAGAAAAAGTCGAACTCATCAAAATGCAGGATTACGAAAAAGCGGCTCAGGTAAGAGACAAACAAAAAGAGCTCAGAGATAAGCTTTCACAGATCAAAGGGGAATGGAGCAAACGCAGCTCGGAAGGCAATACAAGCAAAGTAACCGAAAACGAAATCGCGCAGATATTGTCCAGTTGGACGAATATTCCCGTTCAGAAGATCAAACAGGAGGAAAGCGAAAAGCTTCTAAAGCTTGAAGAAGTGCTGCACTCACGGGTCATCGGTCAGGATGAAGCCGTTATCGCCGTATCCAAGGCGGTGCGCCGCTCCCGCGTCGGCCTTAAAGATCCCGACCGTCCCATCGGTTCCTTTATCTTCCTCGGGCCTACCGGAGTGGGAAAGACCGAATTATGCAAGGCGCTTGCCGAAGCCGTATTCGGTCAGGAGGATGCGATCATCCGCTTTGACATGTCCGAATATATGGAAAAGCACACGGTCGCACGTCTTATAGGAGCTCCTCCGGGCTACGTCGGGTATGACGAAGGCGGACAGCTTACCGAAAAAGTGCGCAGAAAGCCTTATTGCGTAATTTTGTTCGATGAAATCGAAAAAGCGCATCCGGATATATTCAACATTCTTTTGCAGATCCTTGACGACGGACGCATCACGGACGGCCACGGAAAAACCGTCGATTTTAAAAACACCATCGTGATCATGACTTCCAACGTGGGAGCCACGCTCATTAAAAAGCAAAACTTCCTCGGTTTCGGAAGCGGCGGCGATTCCGCCGATTCGGATTACGAAAACATGAAAAACAGCGTCATGGAAGAATTGCGCAAAACCTTTAAACCCGAATTTCTAAACAGGCTCGATGAGATCATTGTATTTCATAAGCTGGACGAAAAGCACATCGAGCAGATCATTGGGGTTTTACTCGATCAGTTCGCAAAAAGAGCGCTTGCGATCGATATGAGGCTGACCTTTACGCCGGAACTTAAAAAATTCATCGCGCTCAAAGGCACCAATCTCGAGTACGGCGCAAGGCCGCTCAAACGCACCATCCAAAAAGAGATCGAAGATTCCATGAGCGAGGAAATGCTCAAGGGCAACATCACGCCCGGGGATGAAGTGATCGTGGACGCGGCCGATGACAAAGTTGTGTTTAAAAAACTCGAAAAAGTAAAAGACTGAATACTTAAACAAGGACATATGGCATGTCCTTGTTTTTTTTGTGTAAAGTAAAATTATGGGTGTTTGCAGCTTGCTGCGTGCTTCTGTCTGCAATTTGTTTTTGATGGCGATTGCCCGATACGGTTCGTTTGAAGGAAGGTCGGTCGATAACGGCAAAACAAGATATTTTAAATAACCGTTGACTCTTCCATTATGGTATACTCTATACTGTAAACGAGCTCAATAAAAATACTCCTATAGCGAGGTAAATCCATGCTGAAAATCGGCGATTTTTCAAAATTATCAAGGATCAGTATCCGCATGCTGCGCCATTACGATGAGATCGGGTTGCTTGTGCCTGCGAGCATAGACAATTTTACGGGTTATCGGTATTACAGCGCAGCGCAGCTTCCCCTCGCAGCCCGTATCAACGCGCTTAAAGAAATGGGCTTTGGGCTGTCCGTAATAGCTCAAATCGTTAATAACTACGGCGATCCGCATGCTTTGAGGCAATATCTGCTTTTGAAGCAAACGGAGATGAAAGAACAGGCCGAAAAAGCCGCGAGGCAGCTGCTGCTCCTTGAAACTACGATCAATCGCCTCGGAAAGGATGAAAACAGTATGAAATATACAGTTACCTTAAAAGAAATGCCCCAAAGAACCGTTGCAAGTTTAAGAAAAATCATTCCAGCCTACGACCAAGAAGGTATTCTTTGGTCTTTAATGATGCAGGAACTGGCACCGCAAAAAGTACAATGCGCCAATCCGTGCAATTCACTGGCCGTATTCCATGACAGCGAACACAAAGAAACAGACCCGGATGTTGAGATTCAAATATCGGTGGCGGGCAATTATAACGACACCGAAAATGTAGTGTTTAAAACAGTGCCTGCCATCCAGGTTGCTTCCGCAACGTACAAAGGGAGCTATGATCAACTTACGGCTGTCAACCAAGCGGTCGCTGACTGGATAAACGATAACAGATATGATTTTAACGGCGCCATGTTCACAATTTATCATGTAAGCCCAGCCCAAACGCAGAATCCCGATGAACTGGTGACCGAGGTCTGCTTTCCGGTAAAGCCGCTGAACGCAGACAGTTAAGTTAAATATTATAGGATATGACCTATCAAGGCCTTGGCAAATTGCAAGGCCTTATTTTATTTCAGGATGCCGAAGCGGACTTGCTTACGCCGCCAATGGCCGCTAATAGAATTGATCAAAATAATTTCTTCTGCCCGAAACTCGATGATGGATATTACCTTTATTCGATACAAGATAAAAATTATATCCATGTAATATTTATTGACAAATATCAATGAAGATTTTATAATTCAGGTAATTGAATCATTTTGTGCATATATGATTTTATGCCCTTGCCGAATGAAAGGAGAATACATAGATGGATGCTGCTGTTAAAAAATTAGAATTGAGAGAATTGCCGGCCCTGTTTCCAAAGGTGAAAATCGATTACCCGGAATTGCCGAAAGAAAATTGCAAAAGGGTGTTTGATCGTGAAAAACCGTTGTGGGTTCCCAACATGAATATTGAAAAATCGTTGATGCTGTGTCCGCATGATAACGACCGTCCGTTTTTTTTCGACAGCGGAAAAGACTGGTTTGGGGTAGATTGGACCTTTGTGCCGGTAGCCGGAGGCCAAATGGTTACGCCCAATACGTTTATTCTTGACGATCCGCTGGAATGGGAAGAAAAGTTCATTTTCCCAAAACTCAGCGAAATGGATTTTACGCCGCTGCGCGAGGAAGCCGCTGCAAAAGCCGATCCGACGGTGATGAATTTTTATCTGATGCAGGACGGCTTGTTTGAACGCCTGCTTTCCCTATGTACCGCTGAGAAGATCTTTTGTTTTCTGGCTGAAGAGGAGGAATCCGCAATGCGGTATTTCAACGCCATGGCCGATTACAAGATCGCGCTCATGGATAAGATCATCAACGAATGGGCGCCGTTTGACGTTGTGATCAACAGCGACGACTGGGGAACGCAAATCAGCACGTTCATCTCGCCGCAAATGTACCGCAAATATCTGTTTGAGCCCATGAAAAGAATCAACGACTTTGCCCATTCCAAAGGCAAATACATCAATTATCATTCCTGCGGAAAGATCGAAACCCTGGTGCCGCAGATCGCCGAGCTTGGAGCCGATATGTGGGAAGCGCAGCTGATGAATGATCTGGTGACACTGCGTAAAACTTACGGGCGCCGCCTGCCCATCCAAATCGCCATGGACGATAAGGTGACCTTAGACCCCGCTTCTTCCGATGACGACATTATTCGCTGCGTCCGAACTTATGTGGACACCTATGCGGGTGACGGCGGTTTGCTTGCAACCTACAGAGCCAGAGACGCGCATGTGAATGAGCTGATCGCCAATGAATTGTTTGAATACAGCCTGCATTACTATCAAAATATGTAGTTGATTTTCCGATCCGGTTATGCTAAAATAATGCCAATACATAAAGTAATTCTTTGGGTGCCATAACGGAGAATAGGGAACAGGGTGCAAATCCCTGACGGAC
>DAITPG010000217.1:0-4690 GCA_036833715.1 Eubacteriaceae bacterium
CTTTTCCGCTCAGTTTTCTTTCGCCTGCGTTTTCAAGATAATGCAGCACACTGTCTTGTTCAAAAAGCATCGCGCTCACGGCTTTTGCCGTATCGATGACGCTTCCCCCCCCAATTGCCACAATAGACGAAAACGTTTCGCCGAAATACAGATCGCATAAATAATCCACCAGCTCAACCGTAGGCTCTCCGCTTATTTTTTGAATTTTATATTCAATATGATGATCGGCAAAGCTTTTTATTATTTTTTCGGCTTGACCGGATTCCTGAAGGGAATACTCTCCGGTAAACAACAAAATATGATTGCCGAATTTTAGTATCTGCTCGGGCAGTTCGGCAATTTTACCGCTTCCGAAAATCACGGTTTTGGGGATTTGGATTTGAAACGGATTCATCTTGTACACCTGCTATGATTTATGGTAATATTATACAACATTCTTTTTTATTTTAACATACATTAATGATTATACGCTTTAAATAAATAGTTCATTTCTCAAGCATTTCTATTTTTATGGAGCAAAGGTTTTCTTAACGGAGCAACTATAGTATAATAAATTAAAACTCACGGGGATGAAAAAAATGCAGACATTTTATCACAGCACAAGAAGCGCAGAGCAACGGTATACGGCTTCGGAATGTATTTTAAAAGGACTTAGTGACGACGGGGGATTATTTGTTACGGACGACATGGATGTCATTGATTTTGATTACAAAGATTTTTTAGGAAAAGATTACCGTTTTATCGCAACGAAAATATTATCGGTTTTTTTTAGCGATTTTACGCCCGCTCAAATCGAATATTGCGTTGAGAATGCTTATAATACGCACAATTTTGATACGGAAGATATCTTTACGCTTTCAACTTTGGGGGATTTCAGTTATCTTGAATTGTACAGTGGAAAAACAATTGCCTTTAAAGATGCAGCATTATCCATACTGCCTCATTTAATGAAATGCGCCAAAGAGAATACCGGAGAAAAGAGGAAAATCGTTATTTTGACAGCTACCTCGGGCGATACCGGAAAAGCGGCGCTCGAAGGCTTCAAAGATGCGGAAGGGATCGATGTGATCGTATTTTATCCTTATCTCGGAGTATCGAAATTACAGCTTTTGCAGATGATGACGCAGGAAGGAAATAACGTGGCATCAATTGCGGTAAAAGGCAATTTTGACGATACTCAAACCGGCGTTAAAGAAATTTTTAGCGACGAGGAATTTAACGCAAAACTCAATGAAAAGGGCATCGTTTTATCTTCGGCAAATTCAATCAATATCGGAAGATTGATTCCCCAGATCGTTTATTATTATTATTCCTATATTAAATTGATCGAAAACGGTACGCTGAAGGCGGGCGATTCTATCAATTTTGTCGTCCCGACCGGCAATTTCGGCAATATCCTGGCGGCATATTATGCCTATAAAACAGGTCTGCCCATTCATAAGCTTATCTGCGCATCCAACGATAATAATGTTTTATATGATTTTTTCATGAGCGGCGTTTATAATAAAAACAGGGATTTCGTCAAAACCATATCGCCTTCCATGGATATTTTGATATCCAGCAACCTTGAACGCTTGATTTACGAAATCAGCGGAAAAAATCAGGAGACGCTTCGAGCACTCATGAGCAGCTTAAAAACGGACGGTAAGTATGAAATAGATAGAACCGATCCAGTGCTGGACTTGTTTTATGGCGGCTATGCCACAGAAAATGAAACGCTTGAAGCCATACGTGATTCCTATAATCATTACGACTATCTGATCGATACACACACTGCCACAGCATTCAAAGTCTATAATGATTATAAAAAAGAAACCGGCGATGCGACCCATACAGTGATCGTAGCTACGGCCAGTCCTTTCAAGTTTTCTAAGGATGTTTACGGCGCTGTATCGGATGAAACCTATTTTGATGACATAGAATATATGTACGCGCTAAGTCGGTTGACCCATGTGGCAATTCCCATAGCGGTCGATGGCATTGAAAAACGTCCCGCGAAAAAAGAAATGATCATCGAAAAAGAAGCAATGCGTGAAAGCATTGAGCAAATCATAAAGAGGTAATCATGTTAAAAATATTGTCCTATGCGACAAGCGCCAATATGGGGGCAGGTTTTGACTGCCTGGGTATTTGTCTTTCAATGGCCAACACCTTTATCTTTACGGAATATGAAGATGCCATCATTATTAACAATCATGCGGACACCATTCGCAACAAAAACAATCTGGTCATCAGCAGCTTATACGCGGCCAATGAAATCATAGGCGCTAAAGCCCTGCCGGGAGTCAAATTGGATATCAAAACGATCATTCCCCTTTCGCGGGGTTTGGGAAGCAGCGCTTCCTGCATAAGCGCAGGTGTGGCTGCCGCATTTATGCTGGCAGATATTACGCCCGAAAAAAGCGATATATTCGAAATTGCAGCAAAGCTGGAAGGCCATCCCGATAATGTAGCGCCCAATATATTCGGCGGGGCAACTTTATCCTATAAAAAAGACGATTTGTTTAAATGTCTGCAATTTAATGTGGATGCAAAATTTAAATTTATTGCAATAATACCGGATTTTAAATTATCGACAAAAAAAGCGCGCGAAGTGCTTCCGGAAACTTATAGCAGAGAAGATGCGGTGTTCAATATGACCAGAGTCGGCATGATGATCAGCGCTCTGCAAATGGGAAACAATACGCTTCTTGCCGATGCGCTTGATGACAGGCTGCATCAGCCTTACCGTATCCCTTTGATCAAAGGCTATGAGCAGGTTTCTTCCATTTGCAAAGATTGCGGAGCGATCGGTACTTATTTAAGCGGAGCCGGTCCTACGGTCATGGCCATCGCCGACGATGAAGAGATTTATAAAAAAATTTCTGCGGCTATACGAAGCGCGGAACTGAATTGGCAAACCGAATTATTAAATGTAAATTACGAAGGCATTGAATGCTACAGAATGAAATAAATATTAAGAAGTTGAATTTTCCATTAAAAAGGGCAGAAATAAATTTATAGACACAGGAAGACTTATTTAAAATGATCATACGCAAAAGCACTAAATCGGATATTCCAAAAATGCTGCAAATCTATGACGAAGCAAAAATCTTCATGCGGCGAGCCGGCAACAACAACCAGTGGACGGGAGCATATCCCGAGCAAGCTTTGTTGGAAAAAGATATCACCGATGACGTGTCGTATATATGCACCGACCACGAAGAAATCTTAGGCACCTTCTTTTTTCAGATAGGAAATGAACCTACCTATGAGCGTATATATAACGGAAGCTGGCTCAATGAAGATCCTTACGGGTTTATTCATAGAATCGCGGTTTCGACACAAGCCAAAGGGATCGCAACACAGTGCATTCAGTGGGCACTTAACCAATGCGGCAATTTAAGGATCGACACCCATGCAGATAACCATCCGATGCGTAATTTGCTCAAGAAACTTGATTTTTCCGAATGCGGAATCATTTATCTGCCTGACGGAGCACCGCGGATAGCCTTTCAAAAATTAAAATAATCAATCAAAAAAAGAGACCGCACGAACGGTCTCTTTTTTTGATTGAGTCAAAATTGATTAATCTAAGGTTACATACATGAAGTACTTATATCCGAGCGGTGAAGAATAGAAACCCTTCACATTGGATTTAAGCATAAAGATATCAACGTAGTAATAGATCGGAGCAACGATGTCTTGTTTCATCAAGATATCTTCTGCCTGATGCATTGCGGTGAATCTTTCAGCAGCGTTTGTGCTTGTTTTAACTTTTTTGATCAAAGCGTCATACTCTGCGTTTGACCATTGAGCGTTGTTGTTTCCGCCGCCTGTGGTGTACATATCAAGGAAGGTGATCGGATCGTTGTAATCGGCCAACCAACCGTCACGCGCGATATTGAAGTTTCCGTCTTTTCTGGTGTTGAGGAAAGTGTTCCATTCCTGCTGACCAATCGTGACGCTGATTCCGAGTTCTTTTTTCCACATATCCTGTAAAGCTTCAGCGATGGCGATATGGCCGGTGCTGATGTTTACTAAATATTCGGTAGCGGGGAAGCCTGCGCCGTTCGGATAGCCTGCTTCAGCGAGGAGCGTTCTTGCTTTGTCACAGTTTGCTTTATAATCAGCTTCTTTGACAGAGTAGTAAGAACCGCCAACTGTTCTGAATTCTTTTGTGGGATCAGAATCGGAAAGACCCGTCGGAACAAATGCGTCTGCGGGAATCTGTCCAGCTTTACCGATCTGTTTTACGATGTAGTTACGGTCGATAGCCAGGGAGAAAGCTTCTCTGATTTTTTCATTGTCGAAAGGCGCTTTGGATACGTTGAAGCTTACATAGTAAGTTCCAAGCTGGCCTTCTTTGTGGAATTCAGGATCAGCAGTTAATGTATCAATTTCATCATTCGGAACAGAATCGATGAATAATACGCTGCCGGTTTTGTATGCTGACAAAATAGCGTTGTCGTCGTCCATCAAAACAAATTTGATTGTTTTCGGTCCGAGTTCTTTAACGTTATAGTAGTTATCGTTTTTCGTATAGACCATTTCGGAATCATGAACCCAAGAAGTTAATTTGTAAGGTCCGTTTCCGATATAAGTAGCGGGATCGGTTGCCCAGCCTTCCGGATTTGCTTCAACGATGTCTTGTCTGACAGGGCTGAATGTGGGGAAAGCCGTAAGTTCAAGGAAGTACGGGCACGGAGCG
>DAITPG010000218.1:0-4681 GCA_036833715.1 Eubacteriaceae bacterium
AAAAGGCACATCCTATAATTCCTATTTAATACGGGATCAAAAAACAGCCCTCATCGATACCGCATGGCTGCCGTTTGATAAAGAATTTGTAGGCAATCTATCCAAAGAGATCGACCTTGAGAAGATTGACTACATCGTCATGAACCATGCGGAGATTGACCATGCCGGCGCATTGGGAGAACTGATGCGGCTCATTCCCGATACGCCGATCTACTGCACCGCCAACGGCGTCAAGTCGATCAAGGGGCAATTTCATAAAGACTGGAATTTTGTGACCGTCAAAACCGGCGATACGCTGGAACTCGGGAAAAATAAGCTCATCTTTATAGAAGCGCCGATGCTGCACTGGCCGGATACCATGTTTTCGTATTTGACCGGAGAAAATATTTTGTTTTCAACGGATGCCTTCGGACAGCATTATGCTTCTGAGTCTTTATATAATGATAAAGTGGACAAGGATGATCTCTATAAAGAAGCCATCAAATACTACGCCAATATTTTGACTCCGTTTAGTAAAATGGTAGCCGCCAAGCTAAAAGAGGTAAGCGCTCTCAATCTGCCCATTGACATGATCTGCCCCAGCCACGGAATCATCTGGAAACACGAGCCGATGCAGATCGTTGAGCAATACGCCTTATGGGCGGATAATTACGCCGAAAATCAAATCACTGTCGTTTATGACACCATGTGGAATTCCACGCGGATCATGGCCGAAAATATCGCTGCGGGCATCAAAGAGGCAGACAAAGACGTGACCGTTAAATTGTTAAATTCTGCCAAGCGGGATAAGAATGACATTATTACAGAAATCTTTAAATCCAAGACCGTAGTAATGGGCTCTTCCACGATCAATAACGGGTTTTTATTTTCGGTTGGCGGTATGCTCGAAATGATCAAGGGCATGAAATTCAAAAACAAAAAAACCGCCGTGTTCGGCAGTTACGGCTGGAGCGGTGAAGCCTGCAAGCTGATCGCGGAAGAAATGACCAAAGGCGGCTTCTCGCTCATCGGCGAGCCGTTGAGGATCCAGTGGAAACCCGATGACGAAGGCACAGCTCTTTGCAAAAATTTCGGCAGGCAGATTGCCCAAGTATAAAACCATTACGCAAACATGTATACAAAACGGATGTTTTTCTCATACTAATCATTGCAAGGAGAATGCGTATGGATAAATTCATAAAAAACATCGATTTCGAAACTGCCCTAGATATGGCAGGGCTGGTTTCCTACCAGGACGGGCAGGTGGTCAGCCGCACTTTATCGCAAAACAAAGCGGTGAGCATTACGCTGTTTTCTTTCGATAAAGGCGAGGAAATCAGTTCTCACGCTTCGGGCGGGGATGCAATGGTCTATCTGATGGACGGTATCGCCGATATTACGATCGGGGGCAACACGCACAAGGTATCAAAAGGTGAATGCATTATTATGCCCGCGGGCGTGCCCCACGCGCTTTATGCATCGGAACGTTTTAAAATGCTGCTGGTAGTTGTGTTTCCTCCGACATAAATGTATTTTATTCCATGAATGTCTGATTGCACAAAAAATAAAAAGGGCTACGAGCCGATCCGAAAGGGATCGGTTTTTTTATCTGCCATTAAATTTCCTTTGACTATTATTTGCACAATGCGCTATAATTGTCTTATAAAACATGAACGTAAAGCGAGAAAGTCATGAACCGTCAACCAATCTGATCCTTTAATTGCATATCTGCCAATCACGTTTTATTTGTATGCAAAAAATGAGGTGAAAGATTGAACACTAACAAAAATATTAAACTGATGTATGCTGTGGCTCTGCTGCAGGGTATGGTTTTTTATGCGCCCATTGCAACGCTTTACCGTCAGCAGCGAGGGATCGGTATTTTTCAGATCGGTCTGATCGAAAGCATTTCGCTGATCGTTATGATTTCGCTGGAACTCCCTTGGGGATATATCGCCGATAAGATCGGCTATAAAAAAACCATCATCCTATGCAATATCCTTTATTTTTGCTCCAAAATCGTTTTTTGGAGGGCGCATACCTTCGGCGCATTTCTTACTGAAAGGCTGATGCTGGCTGTTGTGCTGGCCGGGCTTTCAGGCTGCGATATGGCTTTTCTTTTCAACAATGCCGAAAAATCGGATACGCGGAAGATTTTCGGTACTTATCATGCCATGAGTACCGGCGGGATCGTACTTGCTTCTTTTCTATTTTCCGCGGTGATCCGCAACAACTATGATCTTGCGGCGCTTTTAACGGTCGTATCCTATGCGGCCGCATTGCTCATTTCACTCTTGCTGACAGATATAAAAATTGATAGGAGCGTGAGAAGCTCGCCCCTGTGCGAATTAAAAGAAGTATTTGCGGATATAGGTAAAAATAAAAATCTGCTTTATTTTATCTTTGCGGGCGCGCTGCTCATCGAAACCAATCAGACGGTCACGGTTTTTTTAAGCCAGCTTCAATATGTGCGCTGTGGAATTTCGCTGACTGCCATGGGGTTTATTCATATAGCGGTTACGCTTATCGGACTGCTGAGCGTAGGTGCGGGCAGATTTGCCGACAAAGCGGGCGAAAAAAGGCTGCTTTCATTTTTATTTATCTTTGCTATCCTTTCCTGTCTTGCGATGGGTTTATGGGCCAATGCCGCCCTTGCCGTTGCCGGCATGATCATCTTACGCCTATGCGCTTCTTTGTTTATGCCCTTGTCCAATCATATTCAAAACAGCGATATCGCGGTTTCTTCAAGGGCTACGGTTTTATCCTTTTACAGCGTATTGATGAATTTTACCGCGGTCTCCACCAACCTGATTTTCGGCAAAGCCGCCGAATCCGATGTCAGCTACGGACTTTTTGCGGGAGCAGGGCTTTGTGCGTTAGGCCTTGTTTTACTCGTATTTTGGCAAAAGCGTACGCAATCGGACACTAAAAAATAAAAAATGAGACTGGAGCTGAAAAACGCTTGAGTCTTTTGATCAGAATAATCTCAAGTCGGAAGCAGTTATGCCGAGTACATAAAATTTGACAACCCATTGCATTTCTCCTTAAAGCTTTATTTAGCCCTTTAAAAAATATGCTTTTCGGAGATTTTTTTTCGTTTCCTTTCGATTGAGACTCGCTGCGGCAATCTGTCGATGAGTAAAATCCCGTCCAGATGATCGATTTCATGGCAGATCACCCGCGCGGCAAAACCTTCCGCTTCCAAGATCATGTTTTTTCCCTTATCATTGACGGCGGAGATTGTGATCTTTTCGGGCCTTTCCACTCTGCCGTATATATGCGGCAGACTCAAACAGCCTTCTCTTTTATGCTGGCTGCCTTCGGAGTCGAGAAGGACGGGATTGATAAGTTTTAAAACTTCGCTGCCATCGTCGATGACGATGATGCGCAGCGGTATGCCCACTTGAGGCGCAGAAAGGCCGTATCCCCTCACGCTGTCCAGGGTCTGCGCCATATGATTGATCAAGGTTACAATTTTGGGTTCTATTTTGATTACGGGCAGCGCTTTTTTCCTTAACCGGTTTCTGTCCGTCAATATTTCCAATACCATTGATTCCCCCGCTTTTTCATTGTTCTTTTTATAGTATGCGGCCGGACTCGATGCTTCCCGTTTTTGTTTAAATTACTGCGGCAGCCAATGAAAAAATCGGGCATACTTGCACCCGACAGGTAATACATTCTAATAACAAAGAATATTCGGAGGTAACATATTGGGAAGATATATAGAAGTGGAAGCCGGCATAAAAATTTACGTTGAAGACCTAAACCCTTCGGGGAACAAAACCATTCTTTTTGTGCATGGATGGCCCGGAAATCACAATTTATTTGAATATCAATTTGATGTTATGCCAAAAAAAGGGTATCGCTGCATCGGCATCGATTATCGGGGTTTCGGTAAGTCGGACCGCCCTTGGAACGGATACGATTACGATCGGCTGGCGGACGATTTAAAAGTCGTGATCGATGAAATGGGGATCAAGGATTTCACGCTCAGCGGGCATTCGACAGGCGGTGCCATCGTCGTGCGCTACATGGCGAGGCACAACGGATACGGCGTATCGAAGCTTGGGCTTTTTGCCGCTGCAGTACCGAGCTTGATCCGGCGCCCGTATTTTCCTTACGGCCAGTCCAGAGAGACGATTCTGGAAATCATCCGCGGCACTTATGAAGACCGTCCGCAGATGCTGCGGGGATTCGGAGACATCATTTTCTTTAAACGGGTATCGGAGCCGTTTTCGAAGTGGATTTTTGATCTCGGGCTTCAGGCGGCGGGCTGGTCAACCGCAGCTGTTGCCAACACCTGGCTGGGCGAAGAAGGCTTGTTTGAGGATATGAAAAAAATTGCCGTGCCCACAATCATACTGCACGGGCTGGATGATCAAGTCTGTTTGTTTCCGCTGGCCGAAGCGCAGCATGAGGGGATCAAAAACTCAAAGCTGGTGCCTTTTGAAAACTGCGGACATTTCTTGTTTTACGATCAAAAGGATCGTTTTAATGAGGAGCTGATGGCTTTCATCGAAAGCAGATAATTAAAATTTCTTAAAGCGGTGCGGTATCATTCGCGCCGCTTTTTTCTTTGAATTTTTGAAGTGCTATTTGATTTTTTTAATAAATTGTTATAAACTATAAACAAAAACAGAAAACAAAGGAGTTTTCATGCAGGATTTAAAGGATTTTTTCGCGGTAATAACAGGTGCTTCGG
>DAITPG010000219.1:0-4648 GCA_036833715.1 Eubacteriaceae bacterium
GGCATGTGCGACGCTCTTGAAAAAAGCAAGGCCGAGAAATTCATGATTGCCAATATCATGACCGAGCAGGGCGAAACCGAGGGGTATAACCTTACCGATCATATCCGCGCCGTCGAAAAGCATGCGGGCGGCAAAAAAATCATGGATGCGGTCATTTACAGCACGTCGACCATCCCTATGGATGTTCGGGTAAGCTATCGCAGGGAAAACGCCGAACCTGTCAATAATTTTATCGATTATGAATTAAGCAATAAATACCGCTTTATCGGGCTGGATATCGCTACCATCCGCGATAAAGTTGTCAGGCACAACAGCAAAGTTTTTTGGGATTACATTTTTTACGACAGAAAGGCAGAGAATAGTGAAGGCGGGCAAACTGTCCAATCAACAATTAGATGAATTGATCTTTCAAAAACTCAATAATAAACGAACTGAAACCGTAACGGGGCCCGGGGTGGGCAAGGACTGCGCGCTGGCTGATCTGGGCGATAATTACCTTGTGATTTCCGCCGATCCGATCACTGGAACCGACAAAGGGATCGGCAAGCTTTGCGTGAATATCTGCTGCAATGATGTTGCTGCGGCGGGCGGAGAACCTGTCGGTATGCTGGTGACTATGCTGATCCCTACCAACGGGACCATGCGGCAGATTGAAACGATCGTGGATGATGTAATCGGCGCTTGCGCCGAAAACCAAATCGATTTGATCGGCGGCCATACCGAAATCAGCAGCGCGGTCAACCGTTTTGTTCTTTCGGGCGTCTGCGTGGGAAAAAAGAAGAAAACTCCATTCAAAGCGGTGCGATCCGGCGATCAGCTGGTAATGAGCAAAACCGCCGGGCTTGAGGGAACGGGAATCCTCGCCGCGGAAAAAGAACAAGAATTAAGGGGACTTTTAACCGACGCTCAAATGAGTGCGGCAAAAGCCTGCCTCGATAAAACTTCCGTAATCAAAGAAGGCATCATCGGCGAAGCCTGCGGAGCAGTCATGATGCATGACGCAACCGAAGGCGGCGTATTGGGAGCCGCATGGGAAATGGCCGATAATGCCAAGCTGGGCATCCGCATATTCAAAAGCAATATTCCCGTCATGGAAGAGACCAAAATCATCTGCGAGCATTTCGCCATCGACGCGCTGCGGCTGATTTCCAGCGGCGTTATGCTGTTTGCGGTCGAAGACGGCGCCAAACTGATAGAAGAATTACAAAAGTCGGGCATTCAAGCCGCTTTGATCGGTGAATTTACCCATAACGATAAGCTGCTCATCGACGGTGATACGGGTTTTCAGCTGCAAGCGCCGGAAAGTGATGAATTATTTAAAGTTTTACAATAAAGATAGAAAGAAGACGAACATGAGAATAGACGGCAGAGAGAACAATGAATTAAGGCCCATAAAAATAACAAGAAACTATTTGAAATATCCGCAGGGGTCGGTGCTGGTTGAATTTGGAGACACCAAAGTGATCTGCACGGCCATCGTAGAAGAAAAAGTGCCGCCCTTTATGAAAGGGATGGGCAAGGGCTGGATAACCGCCGAATATAATATGCTGCCAGCATCCAACGCGCAAAGAAAGCAGCGGGATATAACCAAATTGAAGCTGGACGGCAGAAGCGCCGAAATTCAAAGGTTGGTGGGGCGTTCTCTGCGGAGCGTGGTCGATTTGCCGAAATTGGGAGAGCGCACAATCTGGATCGACTGCGATGTGATCCAGGCGGACGGCGGCACAAGAGTTTCGGCCATCACAGGCAGTTTTGTCGCTCTATATGATGCCATCCGTTATATGATGAACGCCAAAATGATCGACCGCAACCCCATTCGCTATTTTGCGGCAGCGGTCAGCGTCGGCATCGTCAACGACGAAGCGGTGCTTGATCTTTGCTATGAGGAAGACAGCCATGCCATGGCGGACATGAATGTGGTGATGGCGGAGGACGGAAGTTTTATTGAGTTGCAGGCAACGGGGGAGGAACGCCCGATCAAAGAAACCGAAATGGATCAGCTGATGCTGCTTGCCACCAACGGCATCATGAAGATCATTCAAATTCAAAAGGAAGCACTCGGAATATAGCATGGATAAATTGATTTTAATTTTAGCGACGACCAACGAACACAAAGCGGATGAGCTTCGTAGGATCCTTGATAATTATGAAATACAAACCTTAAAGGACATCGATTTTTATGACGACATTGTGGAAGACGGCGATACCTTTGAGGAAAACGCGCTCATTAAAGCGCGGTACATACATAAATTGACCGGCCTTACCGTAATCGCGGATGATTCGGGTCTGTGCGTCGACTATTTAAACGGAGCCCCGGGTATTTATTCCGCCCGTTACGCGGGTGAACACAAAAGCGATGCAGACAACAATCGAAAACTTTTGGATAATTTGAAAGATGTGTCTGCCGAAAAACGAACCGCGGTTTTTGTTAGCGCAGCTGCCGTTGTGTTTGCCGACGATTCGCAATATGTGACCCGCGGCGAAGTGCATGGCTCCATCGGCTTTGAAGAAGCGGGTAGCAACGGCTTTGGTTATGACCCGCTGTTTATCTGCGACGAAAATAAAAAAACCTACGCAGAAATGAACATGGAAGAAAAAAACGTCATCAGCCACAGAAAACGCGCGTTTGAAAAGCTAAAAGACGTGATCGATACCTACTTCAACGAAAACGCCGCAAAAAAATGAGGCCTTATGAAAATTCTCGTATTATCCGATTCCCATAATGATATTGCGTCCATTGAGCAGGCGATCGCAGCAGAAGGCGGGATCGACCATATTTTGCATGCGGGCGATTACGCAAAGGATATGCGGTTTGCGAAGCGGGGGAAAATCCCTTTTGACACCGTCAAGGGCAACTGCGACGGCGCGCTGTCGCTGGATAAAGAGGAGCAGATCCTTGAATACGAAGGGATACGCATCCTTTTCACGCATGGCCATAAATACGGCGTAAAAAGCGGAACCGAAGCCCTTGTAAAAGCGGCCAAGGACAAAAAATGCGCCGCAGCGGTATTCGGCCATACCCACAGAGCGCTCTGCATCAACGAGGAGGGTGTTTTACTGTTCAATCCGGGAAGCATATCCCGAACAAAATCAAATACGCAAACATACGGGATATTGCAAACCGACGGGAACGGGGATATTATCAAGGCGGAAATTAAGTATCTCAATTAATGAGAGCCGACGGTCTCCTGTTGAATTCAAATTCAGCTATTTGACTTTAGGTATCATACTGAAACGACATCCGTCTTCTGAAAGAGTAATGGTTCTGAAAAACAGAAAAAAATTCTCTTTGTGTTATCTGACCGACAAATTGAAATTTAGCGATTCATTATTTCCACTTTGTCGATCCTGCCCATCAATTCATAATAAATACGCCATTCCTCGGTTGATTGTAGAGGAATCCTTGCTCCGTTGATTTCTGTATAATCGTTGATATTGTCTTTTTTAAGCGGAAAATAAAAATCCGTATCATCATGTACGATAGTAAAACCCGCTATCATATCGACATCGACGCCATCTATACTAAATTCTAAAAAGCATTTTGTTTTATACTGAGTCTTTAAGTTTGCGGGTATTTGATTACCCAAGGATAGAAGGGCTTTTTGAGCTTTTTCTACATCCTCTTCAGCAACCATAATATCGATATCATGGAATTCGTCTACCATTCCTTTGAGATAAAGTAGCAGAGATGCGCCGATTGCCCATGTGATCTTTTGACGGTTCAGTTCTTCAGCGATTTGCGAGAGAGTTAGTAGCTTCTTTTTTATTTCTTCCAAAAATATCACCTTCGACAAATTCCTGTTTATCAATAGTTATTATAACATGGAGGTCTGGGGATTGATTACATTAAACTGCTATTGCATCAAAATCGATGCTTGAGAACAAAGAAAGGTAGCAAGCTAAAATTTGCTACCTTCCGAAAATTCCATATTTCGATCATATTTCGGACACCGTTATTATATTGAATTTCGGTTTGAATCTGCTATTTGTTGGTCCTTATTCCCGTCGCGTTGATGATATCCGCAAGGTCTTCCCATTTGTTGAGTGAATACAGATGCAGACCGTCGATGCCGGCATTCATATATTTGTAGATTTGCTTGATCGTATATTCTTTGCCCGCTTTTTTGAAATCGTCGGCATTGTCTCCGTACCGGCCGATGATTTCCGCAAGGTCTCTGGGGATCGCGCTTCCGTTCATGACCGCCATGCGGATGGTCGGGTCTTTCTGCAAAACCGGCATTACGCCTACATCGATGGGAAGCCATACGCCGGCTTTGCGGATGCTGTCGACCCACCATTTGTAATTGTCAACGTCGTGGCAAAGCTGCGTCATGATATATTCCGCGCCTGCGTCCTGCTTTACGCGCAGGTGGGCGATGTCCGCTTCGTAGGAATCCGCCTGAAAATGTTTTTCGGGATTTCCTGCAACCGCAATCGCAAATTCGGGAAAGTTTTCGCTGATGAAAGCAACAAGCTCGTTGGCATACGCAAAGTCGCCGCCGGTCGCTTCCTGTCCCTTGGGAAAGTCTCCTCTTAATGCAAGGATGTGGTCAACGCCCAAATCCAGATAATTCTGCAGTTCCGCTTTTATCTTTTCTTTGGAGTTTCCGATACAGGTAAAATGCGTTACCGCAGTCGCCTTGCCGCT
>DAITPG010000220.1:0-4634 GCA_036833715.1 Eubacteriaceae bacterium
GGCAAAGGCGTTGAAAAGGCTGTTTCCAATGTAATGGAAATCATCGCGCCCGAACTCGAAGGTATGGATGTAACACAGCAGGTAGCCATCGACCGGCTGCTTATTGAGCTGGACGGCACCGAAAATAAAGGCAAACTCGGCGCCAACGCCATTTTGGGCGTGTCCATGGCTGTCGCAAAGGCTGCGGCAAACGAACTCGGTCTGCCGCTGTACAAATACATCGGCGGAGTCAATGCAAAAACTCTGCCCGTACCGATGATGAACATCTTAAACGGCGGTCAGCATGCGGATAACAACGTAGATATTCAGGAATTTATGGTCATGCCGGTAGGCGCGTCTACCTTTAAGGAAGCGCTGCGCATGTGCGCGGAAGTGTTCCATACTTTAAAATCCGTCTTGAAGTCCAAGGGCTACAATACGGCTGTAGGCGATGAAGGAGGGTTTGCTCCCAATTTAAAGAGCAACGAAGAAGCCGTGCAGGTGATCGTGGAAGCCATCGAAAAAGCGGGCTACAAACCGGGCACCGATATCTGCCTCGCTATGGACGTTGCGGCAAGTTCCTTTTATAACGAAGAAGATAAAAATTATCATATGAGCGGTGAAGGCGTCGTAAAGACCAGCGGCGAAATGATCGATTTTTATGAAATGCTGATCACCAAATATCCCATCATCTCCATTGAAGACGGCCTGAACGAAGAAGATTGGGAAGGCACCCGTCTGCTTACGGAAAGACTGGGCAAAAAAATCCAGATCGTCGGCGACGACCTGTTTGTTACCAACACCAAGCGTATTTCCTACGGTATCAAGGAAAGCTGCGCAAATTCGGTTCTTATCAAACTCAATCAGATCGGCACCATCACCGAGACTATCGATGCCATCGAAATGGCTAAAAAAGCCGGATACACCGCCGTAATCTCCCACCGCTCCGGCGAAACCGAAGACGTGACCATCGCAGATCTTGCGGTCGCGTTAAACGCAGGCCAAATCAAAACCGGCGCTCCCAGCAGAACGGACAGGGTTGCCAAATATAACCAGCTGCTGCGCATCGAAGAAGAACTCGGAGATGCGGCACAGTATCACGGCTTTGACACGTTTTATAATCTTATAAAATAGATAATAGCTTTACATCAACTTATTATAGGCTGATGCTGTCCGATCCTTTTCTTCACTCGGGAAAAGAATCCAATGCAACAGCCTTTTTTGTCACTTGAAGACATCGGATAAATTAATTAAATTATTATCCGATAAATATTATTAGATGACTGCAAATATGGTAAAATAAACAATTATAAGTACAATAAACGGTGAATTTTTAACATGAAACAATTTATGGATACCGCGGCCTTTAAAAAGAACAGAGAATTGATCCTGATGGTGATGGATCTGTTCATCGTACTGTTTTCTTATCTGGCTGCCATTTTTTTGAAGCTCGATTTTGACTTTACGCGCTATCTGGCTTACGGATATCGCTATTTTCTGAAATATCTGGGTTTTGTGCTCATCGTCAACCTGATCTCCTTTTGGGCTTTCCGCGTGCATAAAAGTCTATGGTCGTACATCGGTGTCAGGGAGATCATAACCATAGCTTTATCGATTGCTGCCAGCAGTTTGCTTCTTGTGGCTTTTATCGTATTGACCTCCACCGATCTTTTTTGGGTGAGCATCACCATCATTGCGGGACTGCTGTGTCTGTTGATCATGCTCAATGTCCGTGTAACCTACAGGCTTATCCGCAAATACAGCGCCGATAAAAACACCCCTCATAAAAACGCGCTCATCGTAGGCGCGGGTGACGGCGGCTACATCCTGCTTAAAGAAATCGAACATAATGCCAAATACGACGCGCGCGTGATCGGCTTTGTCGATGACCAGCGTTTTAAAAAAGTGATCTCGGGTAAAAATATTTTGGGCGACACCTATGAATTACCGAAGATAATCGATAAATATAATATCGATGTGGTGTTTATCGCCATCCCCAGCGCGCCAAAAGCCGATCTTCGAAGGATCGTCAATCTTTGTCAGTCTTCCAATGTCGAAATCAAAATTATGCAAAAAAGCGATAATTTGATCATCGACAATGACAAGCAGCCTTTTTATCCCATTCAGTCCGTCAGCATAACCGACCTTTTGGGAAGGGGAGAGCTATCTCTCAACGCCGATGAAATCAAATCCTATCTGATGGAGAAAACCGTGATGGTCACAGGAGCCGGAGGTTCCATAGGTTCGGAGCTTTGCCATCAGATCGCAAAATTCAAACCGAAAAAGCTGATCCTTCTGGATATTTACGAAAATAATCTTTATTATCTAGAACAGGAATTTTTAAGAGACATCCTGCATGGTAAAATGAGCAGAGATGTGCAGATCAAAACCTATATCGCATCCATCCGCGATAAGGTTTCCATCGATTTGATCATCAAGGAAGAAAAACCGGATGTGGTTTACCACGCTGCAGCTCACAAGCATGTACCCCTCATGGAGACAAGCCCGCTGGAAGCCATTAAAAACAATGTGTTCGGCACAAAGAACGTGATCGATACCTGCATTGAAAATAAAGTGCCCTATTTTATCTTGATCTCTACCGATAAAGCGGTGAATCCCACCAGCGTCATGGGCGCCACAAAGCGCATGGCGGAACTGATTTTGCAGTCCGAAGCCTCAAACGGCTTTACCAAGCTCGCGGCGGTGCGTTTCGGCAACGTTTTGGGATCCAACGGCTCCGTTATTCCTATTTTTGAAAAACAGATTGCGGAAGGCGGTCCGCTCACCATTACCCACAGGGATATCGTCCGTTATTTTATGACGATTCCCGAAGCCGCGCAGCTTGTTTTACAGGCAGGCTATTATGCCCAAAGCGGCGAGATCTTCGTGCTTGATATGGGTGAACCCGTTAAGATTCTCGATTTGGCGGAAAAAATGATCCGTCTTTCGGGTTATGTTCCGTATGACGATATCGATATTATCGAGATCGGTCTTCGCCCGGGAGAAAAGATGTATGAGGAACTAGTCCTTTACGAAGAAAAGGTGTACAATACAAAAAATAAATCGATCAGCGTAAGCGAACCGATCCCTATTGCGAAAGAGATCATCCGTCAAAAATTATCCGTCTTGCAGCAGCTGATCGATGAAAACGCACCGATAGATACAGTTAAGGAAACTCTGCTAGCCATCATCAAACGATGCAATACAAAAACGGAAACGGATTCCTGATTGGTTTTTAAAAATATCATAATGCCTTTAAAGACGGAGTTTCCGTCTTTTTTTGGCTCTACACTATACATTGGGGTAAAACAAAAAAAGTAATAAAAAAGGAAGCAAAAAAGTTTCGCAGCATGTAAACTAAGGTTGCAATCCAATCCACAAGGAGGAAACGATTTTGCTTCAAGAAGATTTTACCACAAAACTCATCGACATGAAAGATGCGCGCATTGAAAATGTTAAGCACAGCGACACGCACATCCATATCTATTTTTCAATGAAGAGAATAGCCTATGCTTGTCCGAGATGCGGCGGCCTCACAGAACGCATTCACGACTACCGCATCCAAAAAATCAAAGATTTGCCCATTCAGGGCAAGCATGTCATCCTTCATTACCGCAAGCGGCGCTATAGTTGCCCATGCTGCGGTAAAAAATTTTATGAAACGCTGTATCTTGTACCCAAGCGGCACCGAATCACAAACCGTCTGGCTCTGTACTCTACCCATTTGCTCGAACATCGCATCAGCATCAAAGACGCTGCGAACTCTTTGGGCGTATCTTCTTCAAGCGTTTCCCGATGGCTCAAGCTCATCAGCTTTTCTCCCCCGCGTACGCTTCCCAAGGTTTTATCCATTGATGAATTTAAAGGAAACGCTTGGGGCGAGAAATTCCAGTGCATCCTCACGGATTTAAAGAAACGGACTGTTTTTGATGTGCTGCCTACACGAAAGCAAGAGGATCTTTTGGCTTATTTCTCCTCATTTAAGGATAAAAGCGCGGTAAAGTATTTTGTAATGGACATGAATAAAAGCTATCAATCGGCAGCTGCGCTATATTTCCCGCAAGCGCTTATCGTGACCGACAAGTTTCATGTGGCTCGCTACTGCACTTGGGCATTTGAAAATGTCCGAAAGAGGGTGCAAAGCAAGCTGCCCGCTTATGAGCGCAAATACTTCAAGCGTTCGCGAAAGCTGCTCATTGCAAAAATGAAATCCCTTAAGGATGAAGACAAGCTGGCGGTTGAGCGCATGCTTTCCTATTCGGTTGATTTAAAGAATGCCTATATCCTTAAAGAATATTTTTATGATTTCATGGATTGCAATAGCAAAACGGATGCGGAAGAGAAGCTTAAGTGGTTTCGCCTGCAGGCGGGAATCATTTGTTTAGATGAATTTGAGCGATGTTTGAATATGCTTGAGAATTGGGAGAAATACATACTCAATGCTTTTGACTGCAGCTACTCCAACGGCTTTACCGAGGGGATCAACAATTCGGTAAAGGTCATCAAAAGGGTCGGTTTTGGGTATCGGAACTTTGATACTTTAAGGCGCAGAATATTACTTATCCATCATAAAAACGCATCCGGCCTTACTCTTACGTAAGGCCGGATGAAGAAATCTTAGTTTTTGCTGTTATTTGTTCACCCCAACTATTGAC
>DAITPG010000221.1:0-4632 GCA_036833715.1 Eubacteriaceae bacterium
TAAAAATGTTTGACCAATTTGATTTTGCCACAAAATAATTTTATGAAATTTATTTTCAATTTTATTATATCACAGACGGTGCCGGATTGAAAGGACACAGAAAAAACCGTCCCGCAAGCGCAGCGGAACGGTTTTTTAATTGACGTGCTTATTAGAGGGAAATTCAATTTGCAGATTTATTCTAACACAGGCAAAAAAACCTTGCCATGGCATAAGCGTAAAATAAAAGCAAACATTCCGTAAACAAGAAAACCTATTGTCCGGTTCGGACGTAAAGCGCAAGCTCCCCGATTTTGTCCCGGTTTGTAAAATCGGCCGGATGCGCATAGGCAGCCAGCATACCTACTTCATCCGGCAGCAGGTCCTCTTTCTTTTTGCGTTTCATTTTCATTTTCAGCAGCGTCATCAGCACTTTATCGACCGGTTTCAGCTTATCAAAATCAAAACCGCCGCGCAGATAAAAGAAACGGATCTGTTCCATCATTTGGGGCGTGAAGTTTTTTTCCGTCACTTCCTTGATGACGCTTTCCCTGTACGGCGACGCGCCCGAAGCAAATACGGCGATCCTCTTGCCTTTGAGCCTGTCCATGTTTTCGGTGATAAGCTTTACTCCGTTGATGCCTGCAACGTAAAGCCCTCCGCCGTATACGATAACGTCATAATCGGCAAACCGCTACGCATCAAAAGATGCCCCGTCAAAAAGGTCGGCTCCCGTTTCCTCTGCGATCCACTCGGCGTATTTTTTTACAAAGCCTGATTTTGAGCGATAGATTACCGCCGTCTTCATTGATACACCTCATACTATAAAATAGAACAGAATCAGTATACCTTCTGTTTTCTGTAAATAAAACAGATTTAATGGTTCATTAATCAAAAAAAAATACCGCGCGGCAAAGATCAGGAGGAATCTCCGCCGCACGGCCATAAACGTTAATCCGAAGATGCTTTCGCTCAAAAAAACAAGAAGGTAGTCTATGACTTTGTGAAACCCCGCCGGACTTGGATCGGCGCCGGTTTCACTATATTGATATGCAAAAAATGTGGAAATGTTAAAACATTGTACCCTTTTTACAACTTTTTTTGAGGGATTTTGTCCGCTCTTTGGCACAGGCAAAGAGACCGTTATGACTTAAGCAATTAAGCTTTCAGATACACAAGCGGTCTCTCTTAAACAGTTTTCACTTTTCATATCCTCCGTAGATAACGAGCTTTTGTCGGCCCGTTATCCAAGGTTGAGATATGGGATCGAACTGTCTGCATTAGTTTAACCGTGTCCGGTTTCTTTATGCATTTTTTTCAGATATTTTTTATAAAATTTACGGGGATAAATTTATAAAAAAAGAGATCGTAGCCGAGGCAACAGATCATGCCGTTAAGGCAATCCCAAAACCCCGGGCATTCGATCTCGCAATAACGATCTGCGGGGCTAAACATACTTCGAAGGAGTGCAAGAGCCTTAGCCCGCGCAGCCGTATCGGAGATGAATGAATCCCAAATCAGATTCGTCGGGTATAGTTTATCCGCGCGCGGCGGTATTATACCTATTTGTTATTTTCTTTTGCCGAACAGGCGCAGCAGCTTTAAGAACAAGTTGATAAAATCAAGATACAATGACAGCGCGCCGTAGATGGATATTTTTCTTATCAGTTCTCCGCCCTCTTCTCCGTTTCGCACGGCGGTCTCTAAATTGCGCTTGATGCGCTGGGTGTCATAGGCGGTCAGCCCGATAAAGATCAGCACGCCCAAAGCGCTCACGGCCATATCCAGCAGGGAGTTTCGCAAAAACAGGTTGACTACAGCCGCCAGAATGATCCCGACCAGTCCCATCAAAAGCAGGCTGCCCATGCGGGTGAGATCCTTTTTGGTGGTGGCGCCGATCAAAGACATAATGCCGAACATAATTGCGGTAACGCCGAAAGCCGCATAAATGGAAGTGATTTCGTAAACGACAAACAATACCGATAGCGTAAGCCCGTTAATCAGCGCGTACACATAAAACAGCGCGGTGGCCGTCGCGGAGGACATTTTCCTCATGCCGGCCGTCATGGCGATCACAAGGCCAAGCTCGCCGAAGATCAGCCCGTAAATGATCGCAGGGGAGCTGAAAATCGTCATATAGATGGCAGGCACCGTAACGGCAGCAAATGCCGCCAGCGCCGTAACGCCAAGCCCCGCAAACATCAGCAAAAACACGCGGTTAAGTGTGCTTACCACAATTTCGTCAAACGGTATGCCGTCGGGATTATAGCCGTATGGAGTCGGTTCGTTCATAGTTGTACCTCCGAATTGCTTTTATTAATTATAGCACAGAGCGTTCACGCCCACAATACAACACGCCTCATTGCAACAGCAAGGCATCAAAGCGACGGACTACGGACAGACTATGTGCCATTAATACGCAACCCGATTAACGCCAGCGCAGTTCCGAAAAACTCTGCCCGGAAATCATACCTAAAACCATTCGCTGACAAAGTCAGCCCAAACAGGCGCGCTGAAAAGCCCGAAGGCAAGGCGCATAAGCTCTCAGAGGTGCGACGCCTGTGACAATACTCTGCCAAGCTATACTTGATTGTTCTGATACCATGAGCGGGTTTGCGCAGCAATGGAGCGAATCACATCAAGCGAGCGAGCATGAGAGCTTACGCAACGCAGCAAGCAATCCGACAATAAAATCCTATCGATTTAAAGAATCACGGTTCGGGCTTTTCAGCAGCCTTCTTCAGGGGTTTTGACGTAAGGCTTTATATCCAGCACCGGCGTTCCGTCCAGCATATCCACGCCGACAAATTCCAATCTGGTGCCATCGTTTTTGGTAAATTTGACCACCGACATGCCGATGCCGTTGGGTCTGCGCGGCGAACGAGTGGAAAAAACACCCACAGCTTCACCCGTACCGTGCGGACGCGCCTTCAGGCTGTAGCCCTCCGAGCGGTGAAAGTTGAAAAGGATCACTCCATACGTGCCGGGCGCGATATTCGAAGCGCCTTCCGCAAATTCGGGTTCCAGCTCTATGACTGCCGTTGTCTCGTTATCGTAAATGCTTTGTCTGGGAATGCCGCCCCGGCCGGGTTCGGTATAGGGCGAACGGATGGTGCCGATGGGTTTCATCACGATTTCCATAAAATGCCTCCGTTTTTTTATTATTATACCACAATCCGCTCCTAAATAGTAAGCCTTGGCTAACCAAAGTTCAAATATTTGCGTTTGCGGCTTTGGCAGCCGTATGCTATAATGGTTAAAAAAAAGGAGCTGCCATGAACAAACTGTTTTGGGGATTGTTTTTTCTCCTGCTGGATTTTACCGTCACTTTCAACACGTCTTCCGTCAGCCTTCTGCCGGATTTCGTCGGCTTTATCCTCATCGTCGGGGGGCTGGATGAGCTGTCGCCCTATTCGTACCATTTTTCTCAGGTACGGCCGCATTCGGTCGGCATGGCGGTGTACACGGGTCTGATTTTCCTGGGAAATCTTTTCGGGCTTGCGCAGCATCCGTTTTTATCGGTGATATTGGGCCTTGTTGCCGTGGGCGTCAATTTGTACATTCAATACCGCATCGTGTGCGGCATACTGGATATCGAAGCCAATCCGGGCAACTTCTTAAACGGCGCCGTTTTATATCAGGTATGGAAGTTTGCCGCCGTCGCGATGGTGATCACGCTGCTGGTTGTCTTTATTCCGTTTATCAATTTGATCATGATCCTCGTTTCCGCTATTGCGTCCATCATGTTTTTATACCAGTTTTACCAGTCCAAAAAGCTGTTTGAGAACATTCCCCCGCCCACGCATTATTCGGTGGATTAACGGCAGATTAAAAGGACAGCTCGCGCTGTCCTTTTTTATTGAAAACATAGTTTCATGTAATCGGAAAGCCGACGGCGCGCAGCAAAAAGCCCATGATATGTTGCAGGTATTTAAAAGAATGACTCCGAAGCGAGTTATTTTTTTTTATTTTGGTTAAGCTAATAAAAAAAGTGGGAATTCGCTATGGTTCAAACCATTATCGATGTTGTGATCCGTACCAGTTTTATATTCTTTACGCTGCTGATTTTAACCCGGCTGCTTGGCAAAAAGCAGCTGAGCCATCTGACTTTTTTTAATTATGTCGCTGGCATTTCGATCGGCAACATAGCGGCCAATGTATGCAGTGAATCCAACGCGCCTTATATCGATGAAGTCGTCGGCTTGATCTGGTGGTGCGTGCTCACCGCTTTCATCGGCTTTATCGGGCTTAAATCAGGCCTTTTACGAAAGCTCATCGACGGACAGCCTGGGATTTTGATCAAGGACGGGAGGCTGGACCGAAGCGCGCTGAGGGCCGTGCGCCTGAGCATGGACGACTTATGCATGATGCTGCGGGAGCAGAATGTTTTTTCGGTGGCGGATGTGCAGTATGCCATTTTAGAACCCAACGGCAAGGTCAGCGTCATGAAAAAATTCGGCAAGGAAACGGTCAGCAAGAAGGATATGAACATCGATCCTCCTGCCAAAAGGCAGCTGCCGGCAGAAATCATTGTGGACGGGGTGCTGGTGCGCCACAATTTATCCGAATATCAAAAGGATGACCTTTGGCTGAAGTCCCAGCTAAAGCAGCAAAATGTGCAGTCGATAAGCGCCGTGTTTTATGCCGAAATTC
>DAITPG010000222.1:0-4574 GCA_036833715.1 Eubacteriaceae bacterium
ACGCCAAGCTGGTCGGCGCGGAGGACTTCACCAAGAAAGTATTGGACGACTGGTATGTAAAGCTGACCGAAGACTTTACGCAGGATGAAACGGAACTCTGCTTCTCCCTGATGAGCAGGCTGCATGATAATGCGGTCAAATACGCCAAGTGCGACCATAAACCCAATTGCGATAGCAAGTAACTCACTCATATATTACAGAAAGCCCGGAATGAATCGCTGAAATTCATTTCGGGCTTTCTGTTTGTATCCGTTTAATCGATCAGGTTTTCGGGATTAAGGCAAAACAGCTCGGGCAGCACAAAACGGCCGTCCTTGCGGATAAGCACATCATCAAAATAGATTTCGCCGCCGCCGTATTCGGGTGTCTGCATGCAGACCAAGTCCCAGTGGATGGCGGATTTATTGCCGTTAAAGGCTTCTTCGTAGGCCGCGCCGGGTGTGAAGTGAAAGCTGCCCGTGATTTTTTCGTCAAACAGAGTGTCCATCATCGGAGATGTGATATAAGGATTGACGCCGATGGCGAATTCGCCCACATAACGCGCGCCTTCATCGGTGTCAAAAATGGAATTGATTTTTTTGCTGTCGGTTGAAGCGGCTTCAATGATTTTTCCGTCCTTGAAGGTCAGCACGATCTTTTCATGTACGTAGCCCAGATACTGATTGGGTGTATTATACGAAAGCGTGCCGTTGATGGAATCCTTCACGGGCGCGGTATAAATTTCGCCGTCGGGAATGTTGCATTCGCCCGCGCAGGGGATCACGGGAATATCCTTGATCGAAAACGTCAGGTCGGTGCCCATGCCCTTGATGTGCACTCGGTCCGTTTTTTCCATCAAGGCTTTCAGCGGTTCCATAGCCTTTCCCATTTTTCCGTAATCGAGATTGCAAACATTGAAATAATAATCCGTGAACGCTTCCTTGCTCATCTTCGCGGACTGCGCCATCGCCCCGTTGGGGTAGCGCAGCACCACCCAGCGGGTGTGGTCTACGCGCTGGCGAAGGATATCGTCCATCATGCGGTTGGTAAGATCGACTTTGTCATCGGGAACGTCGGCATATTCATACATGTTGTCGGTGGAGCGCATTCCGATGAAAACATTCATCCTCCTCATTTTGTCCAGCTCATAATCGTGCATCATTTGCAGCTGCTCGGCGCTGCAGCCCAGATACATTTCCCGGGAAATCGAATTATCCTTGATATCGATGTGCGGATACGCGCCGATGGCGTAAATTTCTTTGATCAGCATGCGCGCAAGATCTAGCGTATCGTTTCCTACGGCGTTGATGAGCACATGATCGCCTTTTTGCACTTTGACAGAATTATTGACTAAGTTTTTCGCCAGTTGTTTGATTCTTTCGTCCATAAAGACCTCCGTTTTTTTATATTGTAAACAGGTGAAAATAATCGATTAAAAGACCCGCGGCGATGCTTATGATAAAGATATAAGCCATGAGCAGCAAATTTAGTTTGATTTTTTTCTTTGCCTTAAATAAAATCAGGATTCCTACACCCGCGCCGGTGCACAGCCCTGCGATCAGGGAACCGAAACTTATGCTGCCCGCCGCAAACAGTTCCGTCAGCAATACGGAAGCCGCGCAGTTAGGAATAAAGCCGATCAGCGAAGTCAGCAGCGGTTGAAAGACGGTATGCTTCATCAGCAGTCCCGCGATCGCATGCTCGCCGAGATTGGTGACGGCCGCATTGAGCAGCGCGGACAAAACAAGGATATACGCAAAAATATTCAGCGTATGCCAAAAGGCTGATTTTAGGATGCTTTTGACGTCGATTTTTTCTTCATGTCGGTGCGCCAGTTCAATGCCGGTCGGAAGTATGACATCACGATTAGGAAGCGGCGTTTTCTTTTTAGAGAACGGCGACAATAGAAAATCCAATATAATCCCCGCGATCACCGCGATCTCGATTTTCACCGCGATAAGCTGAAAAACCATGCCGGCATATTCGGGCATGGAAAGCAGGATCGGGATGGCTTCATCGGAAGTCGAAATAAAAATGGCCGCCAGTGTTCCCGCCGATAACAATCCGCCGTTATACAGGGTCGCGCCTGCCGCCGAAAACCCGCATTGCGGCACGGCGCCCAGCAACGCTCCGCCCAGCGGTGCCAGCCTGCCCATGCGCAGCAGATATCGGTTAAATTTTAAAGCCGATCGGTGCTCGATGGCTTGGATGACCACATAAGTCACAAACAGCAGCGGTAATATCTTGAGGCTGTCGATGAGCGATTCCAGTAAAACTTCGGCCATATCCGTTTCCTTGTCGTTTGACTGGTATTATTATACTACGGCTGGGATGTTATGCCAAAAGGGTACAGATATTAAATTTGAAATATCTTAAATAAACTCGCATTTTAAGTTTGCTCCGGATTTACAATATAATCATTAAACAAGTTATAATTGAGAATGCATATGAACAAAATCAATTATTTATCATGGCGAAATCAAGGGTGAAAATAGCATAAAGGAAATCGAGAAAATAATCTTGAAATAACAAAAAGCGGATCTGACCGCCTTTTTATTACTCATCTTTCTCCCCCAGCAGATCCGGCCGTTTCTCCCTCGTCAGCGCCAAACTGCGTTCCTTTTTGTATTTCTCGATATTCACATGATGTCCCGAAAGCAGCACCTCTGGCACGGTAAGCCCCATAAATTCATACGGCCGCGTGTATTGCTCATATTCCAACAGATTGTTTTCGAAGGATTCTTCCCGTGTGCTGTCGTCATTGCCCAGCACTCCGCTCACATAGCGCCCTACGCTGTCCATAAAGCACATCGCGGGGATATGCCCCCCCGTCACGATGTAATCGCCCATCGATATCTCATCGGTCACGCACAGCTCGGTCACGCGCCGGTCGATGCCCTCAAAATGCCCGCACAGCAAAATCACCTCGTCAAACGCTGCGTATTCCTTTGCGACGGCGGTATTGAAAATCCGCCCGCCCGGGGTAAAAAAGACTACAGGGAGTTCCCTGCCGCCTTTGACGGCTTGGATGCAGTCATACACCGGCTGCGGAGTCATCACCATGCCCGCGCCGCCGCCGTAGGGGTAATCGTCCACACAGCCGTGTTTGTTGAGCGTGTAGTCACGGATATCAAAAACATGGATATCAATAGCTCCGGCCGTTACACCGCGCCCGATCACACCCGTTTTTTTATATTCCTCGATCAGATCCTTATAAAGGGTGAGTACATTGAAAATCATGAAAGTACGCCCTTTGTAAAATCGATCTTCATGTAGCCTTCCTTGATATTCACTTCGCTTACATATTCGTTAAGATAGGGGATCAACAGATCCTTGCCGTTGAGATCAAACCAGATCACATCGACGGCTCCGGCCTGAATGATGTCCTTGATGACCGCTGTCTGCTCGGAGGATGTGTCATATGCCTTCAAGCCCTTTAAATCTTCCACAAAATATTCGCCTTCCGCCAGCTCCACGGCATCGGTGCGGTATACCTGCAAAAAGTGGCCCCGCAGCTTTTGCGCTTCGGTTCGGTCGCTCAACTCTTTTGCCTTAATGAGCATATGGCCCTGGTGACCCCGCACGCTTTCAATATGATAATGGACGTCTTCACATAAAAAATAATCGAGGTCATAAAACCGCTCGGGATCATCCGTCAGCGGAAAAACTTTGATCTCTCCCAATATTCCGTGCACACCCACGATCTTTCCGATCACAATGGTATCATTCACAGCTTGGCCTCCTCGTCTTTTGTTTTCATTGTATCAAATTTATACGCTCAACTCAATGATTCCGCGCTATAACGCCGATTATGCCGATTAATTCGCATAGGCGCAAAAGACTGTTCGGACCGCGTCACAAGAATTTGCATATTTATGCAGGCATTTGCCTGTATTTTTCGATTTTTTTTGACTTTAGGGATTTCTTTTTTTCGGCAAATATGAGATAATACTTTAGATTATACCGAAAAGAACTATATCGGCATATTTACATATCATATAGTAGCCTGACCGCATAATTACCATACGCCCAAAACACAAAATCGCAATGATTTATATAAATGCAATAGAAAAAGAGCAAGCATTCGAGGAGGAAACACATTGAGCTTTACGGTCATCAAAGACTACGACCCGGAAATCTATGAAGCAATGCAAAACGAATTGCTTCGGCAGGAGTACAATCTGGAGCTGATCGCTTCGGAAAATCTTGTCAGCAGAGAAGTATTGGAAGTAATGGGCAGCCATTTGACCAACAAATACGCGGAAGGCTATCCGGGGCACCGTTATTACGGCGGCTGCGAGCATGTCGATGTGGTGGAATCCATAGCCATTGAACGCATCAAGAAAATTTTCGGGGCCGAATACGCCAACGTGCAGCCGCATTCGGGTGTGCAGGCAAATATGGCGGTCTATTTTGCGCTTTTAAACGCGGGCGACACCCTGCTGGGCATGAACCTGTCCCACGGCGGGCACCTCAGCCACGGCAGTCCGGTAAGCATGTCGGGAAAATTTTTTCACTTTGTGCATTACGGCGTCAATAAGGAAACCGAACGCATCGATTATGACCAGATCGAAACGCTTGCGAAAAAAAATAAG
>DAITPG010000223.1:0-4545 GCA_036833715.1 Eubacteriaceae bacterium
GCTAAAGTGGAAGCGCTTAAAGAATCATTGACTGAAACGGCTGCCTCCGCTAACGAAGCGCTTATGGAAAAATATCTTGAAGGCGAAGCGTTAAGTGTCAAAGAGATCAATGAAGGTATGAAAGCCGCAGTTTTGGCGGGAGACATGATCCCTGTGCTCTGCACCTCCGCTTCAACACTGGTCGGTATTGATAAGCTTTTGGATGCGATCGTTGATATCGCGCCGTCACCGCTGGAATCAACCCGCGACGAGATCGATCTTCAAAAACCGGTCAGCGCCTTTGTGTTTAAAACCATCGCCGATCCTTATGTCGGCAAGCTTTCACTGGTTAAAGTTATGTCCGGCTGCGTAACGCCCGGGATCGAACTTCTTAATACCGATAAGGAGAAGAAAGAAAAAATTCCTCATGTTTATACCATGATCGGCAAAAAGCAGGCAGAACTTGAAAAGTTGAACGCCGGTGATATCGGCGCGTTTTCCAAACTGACGGATACGGTGACCAACAATACCTTATGCGATGCGAAAAATCCTGTAAGCCTTGAAAAAATCGTATTCCCGAAGCCCAATATTTTTCAGTCCGTATCACCGAGATCAAAAGGTGACGAAGATAAACTGAGCAGCGGTCTCTCACGAATAAAAGAAGAAGATATGACGATCGTGCTGGAAAGAAATGTTGAGACTTCCCAAAGCTTGATTTATGGCATCGGTGAAATGCATATTGAAGTAGTCGCAAGCAAGTTAAAAACAAAATTCGGCGTTGATGTCGAATTGGATGTGCCCATCATACCTTACAGGGAAACTATAAAGAAAAAAGCGACCGCTGAAGGCAAACATAAAAAGCAGTCGGGCGGAAGCGGTCAGTACGGAGTAGTTACGGTAGATTTTGAGCCTACATATAATTTGAACGTACCGCTTGAATTTGTGGATAAAGTTGTCGGCGGAGCTGTTCCGCGCCAATTTATACCCGCTGTCGAAAAAGGTTTGATGAAAGCGGTGGAAAAAGGGGTTCTTGCCGGATACCCAATGGTAGGTCTGCGCGCAACATTGACAGACGGCAAGTATCATCCCGTCGATTCAGATGAAATGTCATTTATCACAGCCGCATCGCTGGCGTACAGAGAAGGCGTACCCAATGCCGGCCCGGTATTGCTGGAGCCCATTTATAAAGTATCCATTGTTGTCCCAGATAAATACATGGGCGATGTAATGGGTGATTTGAATAAGAAACGCGGCAGGATCATGGGCATGGAGCCGATCAAAGGCGGAAAACAGAAAATCAATGCGGAAGCTCCATTGGGTGAAATGTTTAAGTACGCTACCGAGTTGCGCTCCATGACGCAGGCGCGCGGTTCTTTCGATATGGAATTTGAACGATATGAAGAAGTACCGGCCGCTTTCTCGGATAAAATCATAGCCGAAGCCAAAGCGCATAAAGAAAAGCAGCACTGAGAAATATTATTAATAACAGCAATAAAATTGCATATGATAAAAGCCGAATGCGTTCACGTGATCGGCTTTTGTCTATATTGATTCATTTGTTATAAAACCCTTCAAATTAACATATATTTTCATAACGTAATATTGAGGTACATTATGAAAAAAATAGGATATGTGATTTACAGCGAAAACCATAAAAATGACTTTGCAAAAGGCTTTTTAAACAAAAGCAGGCATTTATTATCTCAAACGATGCAGGGCTTAATCCCCCCGTGGAAGGCTTCCAGCTTTTATGATGACAGACTTAATGAATTGGGAATCATTATTGCGGTCGGTAAAGTGAATTTTGAAAATGACAAGGCTATGGAAGATGTGTGGACTCAGATACTGGATTTATGCCGCAAGCAAAAGATCGAAGCCGTTTGCGCGGCCGAAATCAGTCTGCCAACCGTATATATCGGAGAAACGATCCCTATATTTAATGATGATTCGTCGTTATTTATTTATAAGTACGTAAATGGCTTATTAAACGGAAACATTCTCCCTAATTCTCAGACAGCGCTTTTAACAAATAAACCAATCAATCTAAATTATTTAAAGTATCTGGCCGATAAACAGAATTATATATGTATTTATAACAGAAACAAGGAAACCGCCCAAGCATACGCGGATGCGATGTACCGATATAACGGCACTGCTGCGCAGATTACCGATCATTTGGGAACTGTGAAAAGCAGTGATGTGATTATTGTGTTTGATGAAAAGATGCAGACACACTTAAATTATTTTCCCAAAAATATTTATATCGTAAATCCGTATTTTGTAAGCAGCGAAGAAAAAGATAGACTGGAAACAAGAATATATACCAATAAGCTTGGAGAAATGAGATTAAATGCGAGTTTTATCGAAAGTATGTTTTATGCAAGTTACCAGAAAGAACCAATCAATGATTTGATTTTATTCGAAAAAATTGTAAAAGATAGGCTTGAATTGTCGAGCGAGAGCGATTGATTTGCATGAAATTGATTGACTTAAATGCATTTCGTCATTATAATACTAAAAAGATATATTTCAGGAGGACGTATGACAAGTAAAGAAGTTTTATTAACTAAAGATGGTTATAATGAATTAGTCGAACGCCTTGAGTTTTTGAAGACACGCAAACGTCATGAGATTGCAGAAAAGATAAAAACAGCAAGAGAATTTGGCGATTTGAGCGAAAACGCCGAATATGAAGAAGCAAAAACAGAGCAAGCCTTTATTGAAGGCGAAATTATGGAACTGGAATTTAAAGTAAAAAATGCTGTGATCATCGACGAACAAAAAGGACCCAAAGATGTAGTTGTCGTTGGAAGCAAGGTTAAGGTTTTGGATATAGAATCCGATGAAGAATTTGAATATACGATAGTCGGTAGCGATGAAGCGGACTTGGAATTATCAAGGATTTCAAATGAATCGCCGGTAGGCAAAGCGGTCATTGGATTTAAGGTTGGCAGCGTTGTAACCGTAGTTGCGCCAATGTGCAAATATGACATTAAGATTTTATCGGTCAAATAAGGAGACCCAATGAGCGATTACTTTGAGAATCTGCCCGAAGTCGTTAAGGTTAAGGTGGATAAATACAATAAGCTTTGTGAAGAAAACAGATATCCGTATAAGGAAACGAAATTTGACAGAACGGCATACGCCAAAAATATTATCGAGGAATTTGAGACTTACGAAGGACAAACCGTACGTATTGCCGGAAGGATCATGGCAAAGCGGGGACAGGGGAAGGTCGCTTTTTTTGATATGCAGGATCATTCCGGACGAATCCAGCTCTTTTTTAAACGGGATATTTTTGAAGAGGAAGAATATGAACGAATCCTCACCTATGACATCGGAGATATCATAGGAATTGAAGGCGAAGTATTTCGAACACAAAGAGGTGAAATTTCTGTAAGACCCGTTAAGGTGACTTTACTGTCTAAATCCATTCAAATACTCCCGGAAAAATTTCATGGCCTCAAGGATATGGATCTTCGGTATCGTCAGCGATATGTCGATTTGATCATGAATCCTGAAGTCAAGGAAGTTTTTATTACAAGGTCTAAAATCATTAAAACCATTCGTGAATTTATGGATGACAGAGGCTTTCTCGACGTGGAAACCCCGGTGCTCGGCACACTCGCGGGCGGCGCCAATGCCAGGCCTTTTGTCACGCATCATAACACGCTCGATATTCCCATGTATATGCGCATCGCTACGGAACTTCCTCTTAAGCGTTTGATCGTCGGCGGATTTGACAAGGTTTATGAAATAGGGCGTCTTTTCAGAAATGAAGGGATGGATGCCACTCATAATCCCGAATTTACCACCATGGAAAGCTACGAAGCGTATGCGGATTTTGAAGATGTGATGCACATGGTAGAGGAATTATTTGAATATGTATCTTCAAAAGTGCTGGGGATTGATGAAGTTGATTATAACGAACAAACCATATCTTTAAAAGCGCCCTTCAAAAGAGCAAAAATGGTAGAGCTTGTAAAAGAATATACGGGCATCGATTTTGATAGTATCGAGGATTTGCCGACAGCGATTGAAAAGGCTAAGGAATTGAAGCTGCAAGTGCAAAAAAGCTGGGGCATCGGCAACATTATAGAAGAAGCTTTTGCTATGTACGTGGAAGACAAGCTGATCCAACCTACTTTTGTTACGCACCATCCAACGGAAATTTCTCCGCTTGCCAAAAAATGCGCGGACGATGGTAGATATACCGAACGCTTTGAATTATTCATTTGCGGTAAGGAATATGCTAACGCGTTCAGTGAATTGAACGATCCCTTTGACCAAAGAGCGCGTTTTGAAGCGCAGATGGCTAAAAAGGCATCCGGCGACGAAGAAACCCACCCATACGATAAAGATTTTATCAATGCGCTCGAAGTCGGACTTCCGCCCACCGGTGGATTAGGCGTTGGCATAGACCGATTGGTGATGCTTTTGACGGGGCAGACTACCATCAGGGATGTTATTTTATTCCCGACGATGAAACCCGTTGATTAAAAATAAGAGACTAAGTCTTTGCCTTAGTAGGCAAAGACTTTCAGGCTACTGACAAACCCATAGTTT
>DAITPG010000224.1:0-4542 GCA_036833715.1 Eubacteriaceae bacterium
AGGCATGTGACAAAAAAAACCGCTTATGTTAGAATATATTTGCAGTAATGGAAATCTTTGAGGTTTTGAATGACAGACCCTAAAAAAGAAGCATTGGACTTTATCATCGACAATAAAAAGATCAAAACCGTTTTTCAACCCATCGTTTCATTAAAAAACGGCTCTGTTCTGGGGCATGAAGCGCTCAGCAGGATTACATGCGAGAGCACCATTACCGATCCTGAAATGCTTTTTGGCGCCGCTGCGGAATTTAACCGCTTATGGGATCTGGAGCTTCTGTGCCGCACGACGGCGCTTGAGACCGCTTTCCGCTTTATGGTTCCTCCCTATGCCAACAAACTTTTCATCAATGTAAATCCTGATACCATGCATGATGAAAATTTTAAAAAAGGGTTTACAAAAAGCTTTCTCCTGCAATATAAGATCACTCCCAGAAATATTATTTTCGAAATTACCGAAAAAAATTCCATTGTTGACATTAACGGTTTTCGGTCTACGATCAATCATTACAAAAATCAAGAATATAAAATTGCGATCGATGACGTAGGCGCGGGTTTCGCCGGTTTAAATTTGATCAGCGATGTCAATCCCAATTACATTAAGCTGGATATGAAGCTTACGAGAGACATTGACAACGACAGCCTAAAATATGCTATCGTAAAAAGCATGGTCGAGCTTTCAAAAATTTCGAATATCTATCTGATTGCCGAAGGGATCGAAACTTTTGCGGAGCTGAACACCCTTATTCATTTAGGCGTCCAGTACGGCCAGGGATTTTACATTCAGAAACCGGATGAAAAAATCAAAGAGATACCCGCCGAAATCATTCTTTCCATCAAAGAGATCAATATGGAAAAGAATCATTCTATTAAGAATCATATCGCTTCGGGCACCGTTAAATATTTGAGTGAAAAGACCGATACCATATCGCCTACGGAAAGGGCATCTTCGGTTTACGATAAATTCAAACAGAATACCGAATGTTTCGGCATGACCGTAATTGAAAATGGTATACCCATAGGCATTATTACCAGAGACAAGCTTGCACTGAGATTGAGCGGCAATTACGGGTATACCTTATACCAAAATAAACCCATATCCGATCTGATGGATAAATATTTTTTATCCGTCGATCAGTCAACGCCCATCAGCGTAGTATCGAATATGGCTATGTCGCGCACCAGCGACCGGCTTTATGATTTTATTGTGGTGACCGAAAATGATAAATACTTAGGCACGGTCACCATCAAGGTTTTGCTCCAAAAATCAACGGAGCTTGAAGTAATCGCCGCAAAACATCAAAATCCTCTTTCGGGGCTTCCGGGCAATGTGATCATCGATCAACGGCTTGGGCAGTGCGTGTCCGGAGATTCCAAATACAGCGTCGCTTATTTGGATATCCACAATTTCAAAGCTTTCAATGATGTATACGGATTTGAGAACGGCGATCTGGTGATTTTAAAGCTTGCCGATTTGCTTAAGCATTATATACCCGAAGAATATTTCATCGGTCATGTGGGCGGCGATGATTTTATCGTTATTGTGAATGATCATATCACCGAAAATTATTTTTGGCCGATCGTTGAACAATTCTGTTCCGAATGTCTGGAGTTTTATAACGAGACGGACAGAGAAAACGGTTATATCACAACTTCCAACCGGCATGGCGTTATAGAACATTTTCCTCTCATTACGCTGACATGTGTAGTCGTAAATAACAAAGACCGGGAATTCGGAAATGTATATGACCTTACCGAAATTTTGGCCGAACAGAAAAAAACAGCCAGAAAAAAGCCGGCTGAATGTTGATTGAGTGCAGAAACCAAATCAACTGGCAATGGTTTTTTCAACCTTTGAATTCTTGGTTTTTACTTGATCATATTTTAAAAACAGTTCGGCAAATACTTGATCCCAGCTTCGGCGGGATGCCGTTTTGATGCCTTCGTCTTTTATATGATCGCGCATTTTTGTCATCATCAGCATCTTTCTTAAGGCTCTGTTTAAACTTCTGTAATTGCTAAATTTAAATACAAAGGCGTTTTCAAGATGTTTCGTAAAATCCGTTACACCGCCTTTGTCCGTACAAATACAAGGAAGTCCGCTTGCCATCGCCTCTAATAATACATTGCCGAAAGTTTCGCATCCCGAAGGAAAAACAAAAACATCACTGCTTGCATAAACCGATGCAAGCTCTTTTTTTCGTTTAAGGCCCGTAAATCGTATATTGGGTATTTCCGATTGCATAAGCTCCTCTTTATAGGGACCGTCCCCGGTAAAAACAAATATTGCATGATCGCTGTATTTTTTATTGAACAGCTTAATGGCTTTCATATACGTATCCAGCCCTTTTTCTTTTGCTATTCTTCCCACATATAAAAATATCATTTTATTGCCCGCGCCGATCCCATTTCTAAAAGCATCCGAATAATGCATCGGATTGAAATCATTCAAATCGATGCCGCGCGTCCAAAGATCAAGTTTGGCTATTCCCTTTTCGTTCAAAGCATTCAACGTATCATTTGAGGGGCAAAGGTTGACTTCGGCAAATCCGTGAAACCACTTCATATAAGCCCAATAGGGCCTTTGCAAATATTTGATTTTATAATCATATAAGAGTTTATCAAAATTGGTATGATACGACATCACGATCGGAATATTCAATTCACGGGCGATCCTGAGCCCGCAAAGTCCCATACCAAACTCCGTTACGATATGGATGATGTCGGGGGCGAAGACAAGTATTTTATTTCTCACCGTCCTGTAATTGGGAATCGCAAGGCTGCATTCGGGATAAAAATGCGGTCGGTATCCTTTAAAGCGTATGATCGCGTCTTCTTCGGCGCAAGGGTCAAATTCAGGGGCAAATATCATAAACTGCGTATGCGTTTGCTTTAAATATTTGGTCAGATAAGCCAAGGTATTTGAAACACCGTTCACCTGCGGGTAAAGCGTGTCGGTAAAATAAGCGATTTTCATAAAGCTCCTATGCCTGCGTTTTATTGTCTTATTAAGTATATTAAAATAAGATAAACAATTGAATCAACAATGCGTAAAGTTGACGTTAAGCTTGCGTGACATACTTTTTTTTTGAAAGTATATTTTATTAAAAGTAGATTAATCCGGTTGACAATCTAACAGTTGTTAGATAAACTACATCTAACAGCTGTTAGATTGTAATGGGATGTGAAAATAATGACTAAAGAACTTATTTTGAATACCGCGCTTTCGCTGTTTGCGCAATACGGCTTTGATTCCGTTTCTGTCAGGGATATCGCTAAGCAGGTCGGCATCAAAGAAAGCAGTATTTATTATCATTACGTTAACAAACAGGATATTTTTGACCGGATCATCGAACGCTTTATATCGGTATCCGATGAAATGAATATGCAGATCAAAGATGGAATGCGCTTTATCTCTCAGATATCGGATGATCTGTTTATCAAAATCGGGCACGCTTTTTATTTCGATTACTTCATGAATGAACAAATTCGATTAACCATCAAGTTTCTGATGCTTGAACAATATCACAACAAAAAAGCTTCGGATATTTTCCGGATATGGTTGTTTGAAAAACCGCAGCAGATGCAAAAAGAATATTTTATGAAACTGATTGAAATCGGCTATTTAAAAAAATATTCAGCCGAAGATATGGTTACCGCTTATTACGCGCCTATCCTGTTTATATTTTTAAATCATGTCAACGGCGCGGAGGATATCGAAGAATCAAAAAAAAGGCTAAAAAAGCATTTATCCTTTTTTATAGAAATTTATAAACAGAATGGGGGCAAATTATGAAAACTGCTGTAATCACAGGCGGCAACGAAGGAATCGGCTATCATATGACTTTGCGTCTTCTGGAAGAGGGTTGGCATGTTGCCGTCTTGGATATCAATACGCACAATATTGAAAAATCATGTTGTGATTTTATGGATCGTCTCGCAATATATGCATGCGACGTAAGCGACCAATCACAAGTAAATTTTAGCATACAAGATATTTATCTAAAATTCGGTCGTATCGATTACGCCGTTCACAATGCCTGCAAATGCATATTTAAAAGTTTTGAGGATCTGCAAAATAACGATTTCATGGAAGTATTCAACGTTAATTACTTCGGCGGTATCAATTTATGCAAAGCGGTTATTCCTATTATGAAAGAACAAAAAAGCGGCAGGATTTATTTCTCATCTTCAGGGGTTGGTGTCACAGGCTTTGGAGATATTGCAGCTTACGCTTCCTCGAAAGGGGCGCTTGAATCTCTGGCAAAATGTCTCAATTTAGAATTTATGCCAGATAATATCTCGTTTCATATTCTTCATCCGCCTTTGACAAAAACAGCATCCGCTTCTCCGCTACCTGTTCCCGAGAACTTTAAAGCTGATGCTGAAAAGGTAGGGAGAGGCTTGGCCGAGCGTCTTGATGAAAAGCATTTTGTGATCTGTCATAGTTTTTTGCAGAGGCTCCAAACAAAGATCATGTACCTTATGCCCATCAAAGCCGGATTGATGATGAACAAAATGACGGAGCGGGCATCAAAGGCGC